>CAZXRO010000410.1:0-639 GCA_964642435.1 uncultured Ignavibacteriales bacterium | reverse complement strand
CTTGGGGAGATTGACCTGCATGATATCTGATCCCGATCCTTGGGATCGGGGCACCCTGTGCATCGTGCATCACAATCGGACGGGGAGGCGGTGCGGTGCGATTGTCTGCTTGCCATCGCAGGCAGAACACATAGATTGGGGCATAGTCGATTGCACGGGTCTACTTATCAGAAAGGAAGACACTATGGCCGTCAACACTGATACACTGCTGCTTGTGACATCCTCGGGAATCGGTGAGGGGGAGCCGGATCTGGGCGAGAAGCTGATGAAGTCGTTTCTTGCAATGCTGCTGGAGTCGGGGACGGTGCCGGAGAGGATTCTCCTGATGAACAGCGGCATTTTCCTGAGCACAGAGGGTTCGCAGGTGATCGATATTCTGAGGGAGTTCGAGAGTAGGGGGGCAGAGATTTCTACCTGTGGGACGTGTCTGGATTACTATGGACGTGCGGAGAAGCTGTTGATTGGGCGTGCCGGCAATATGAAGGATACGGTGACGTGGATGTTGAAGTATAGCAAGATACTTCAGCCGTAGGGGGTGGGCTTATCGGGCAAGATTCCACCCGGGGGTAAGCCACTCTAAGTGGCCGAGTTGCGTTTGGTCTTGATATGGCGTTTGTTGAGATTGCTTCGTCCCTGCGC
>CAZXRO010000409.1:0-2210 GCA_964642435.1 uncultured Ignavibacteriales bacterium | reverse complement strand
GCCGCGTCCCTGCGCGCCTGAAGGCGCGGCGGTCCTCGCAATGACTCGGATGAGGGGTCGGAGAAGATGGCAGAGCGCCTGCCCCCATGCAACTCGAAAAGGAAGAAGAGCCACCCGAGGCAAGCCTCGGGCCACCCCACAGGAGGTGCTTGGTGGGCGTGAGGTGGTGAGATCGTGCGGAAACCCACCCCGCCCAGAGGCGGGATGGGGCACCCCATTCTTTGTGCCCAAGTTGAGTGTGGCCTTGACATGGCGTGTTTTGAGGTTGCCGCGTCCCTGCGCGCCTGAAGGCGCGGCGGTCCTCGCAATGACTCGGATGAGGATATCGCAGATATGAAGGGAGGACACCGAGGACAGGGGGCACCGGGCAGAATGAAGAAGAAACCCACCTGAAAGATGGGGCACCCAGCCAGAGCGTGGGGCGCCCACGAGCTCAGCAAAAACGCAGAACCCCGAAGACGGGATTCTGCGCTACATTCCATATTAAGGACTTAGCTTTCGAACCAAGAACCAAGCCGTCACCTTTCAGGGCTTAGTAGTCTTCGAGGTGGTTCCATTCGGCGTCCTCGAGCCACTGCTCGGGACGGTCGAGGAACTTGATGACGTTTTCGATTGTCACCCAGTGTCGGTGCTCCTCGTCGGCGATGCGATTGAGGATGTGGGCCTGGGTAGCATCGACCTCGTTCGCCTTTTCGCGGTAGAAGTCCTCTGAGTCCTTCTCGACCTTTTGGGCCTTGGCCCAGACATCGCGGGTATCGGCGAGCGAAGAGAACCCGTTGCCCTGCTGTTTGAGGTGATCAAAGACGTTCTTGACGGAGCTGAGGATGGTGGTCTTCTCGGCCTCATTGTATTCGGCCGTGCGGCCTTCTTTCATGGCCTTGAAGATGTTGTAGTGCTTGAGCTCATCATCGGCAAGCTGTTTGAGGATGCTCTTGAGCTGCTCGCTGTCGGTCTTTTCGGCCATGTCGAGGTAGTACTGGCGGCCATCCTGTTCCATCTGCATGGCGTATTCGAAGATATTCATCGCGTCTCCTGTATAAGATCGTGCTTTGTTTCGGCCTATGGTACACAACGAGATTCTTTCTGTCAACGTTCCCGGCATGGCGGGTGGTGGATTGTCCAAGCTTGCGAAAGTGTTGGGGACGATTATCTTGAGGTCATGGTAAGGCAAATGATGAGATGGCTGGCACTGGTGAGCCTGCCGGTGCTGTTCGGGGTTTCGGCGGCGGCCCAGCCGCAGCCGGTGGTGCGGCCGTATGCGGAGTACTATTTTGACAACGAGCGGTATATTCCACAGGCGGATTCGGCGCTGTCGTACGCCCATGATGTGCTTACGAAGTACTTGGGGTTGATAGAGATACCGCCGGTGAAGATGTACCTGGTGGACGATCTGGATCGTTTTGAGCAGTTGATTGGCGGGCGGTTCCCGGAGTGGGGGGCAGCGGCGGCATTGCCCTCGCGGGGGATGATTGTGATCAAGTCGCCGGATACGCATCGGTTGGGGAAGTCACTGAAGGAGCTTGTGGCACACGAGTATGTGCATATTGTGCTGGCCAACAAGACCGCGTTTGCATCGATACCGCGTTGGTTCAACGAGGGGCTGGCGATGTTTGTGGCGATGGAATGGGGTTGGGAGAACAACATGGCCATGAGCAAGGCGGGGGCGCTGGGGCAGTTCATATCGCTGGAGGAGATTGACCGGGTGAACACGTTCAGCGGGCCGCGGGCGCAGTTGGCGTACGCGCAGTCGTACCTGGCGGTGAAGTACCTGTATGAGAACTACGGGGACCGTTCGTTGATCCGGTTTGTGTCAACGATAGCCAGCGGCGGTGATGTCGATGAGGCGGCTATCGATCAATATTATCAAAAGCTGAACGAAAGCGGATATAAACCCCATACTTTGGCAACTGCTATTGAAATATCCAGGCCGGTAAATCTGAAGAAGTGTTTTCGGGCTTTGGAGATTTGCAACGGGGTGGTGCGGGAGGTATCGGATGAGGATATCCTGCAGGCCAAGGCTGCCGTCGGTCGTTATGGTTTGGGATGTGAGCCTGCCTCAGGGGCCTCGGTGGCGGGGCTCAAACTGTTGCGCCGGCAGGGCGTAATCGACAAAAATGAGAGGGTGGTCTGCATTTTAACCGGCCATCAGCTTAAAGACCCCAAAGTTACCGTCAATTATCATCTGGAAGCCTCTGATGGCCTCTCTAATA
>CAZXRO010000408.1:0-2239 GCA_964642435.1 uncultured Ignavibacteriales bacterium | reverse complement strand
ACTCGGCGAATGATTCCTCGGTAGCATCGAAGCTGTAGGCGTCCTTCATGATGAATTCGCGACCACGCATAAGGCCAAACCGTGGGCGGATTTCATCGCGGAACTTCACCTGTATCTGATAGAGATTCAACGGGAGCTGCTTGTAGCTTTTCAGTTCCCCGGCGACCAGGCTGGTGACTGTTTCTTCGTGGGTGCCGCACATTATCATCTCGTGCTGGTGACGGTCTTTCATGCGCATCTGTTCTTTGCCGACCGTATCATAGCGCCCTGACTGCTGCCACACTTCCGCCGGACAGAGCACGGACATGGTGATCTCCAACGCCCCCGCCTTGTTCATTTCCTCGCGCACGATATTGGCGAACTTGGTGATTACTCTCTGCATAAGCGGCAGGTAGAGGTAAATGCCTGAGGCGAGCTTACGAATAAACCCTCCGCGCAGCAAGAGCTGGTGGGAAATCAACTCAGCCTCGGACTGGGACTCGCGCAGGGTGGGGATGTAGGTCTGCGTCCAGCGCATGAGCAATGTTCCTTTATGACAACAGGTTAACAGTCCAAACTGGGGTGGCCGTCGGCCGACATTCTCTATGACAGGGCAAAATAGGCATTATCCTCGCTATTGCAACAATAATCCTGGCAGCCCGATGGAGGCCAGATCGGATGAACATGGAGATCGGCGAGGGGTTTTTGCTTGATTTCGGTCAGACGGAACCCATATATAGGGGCGTGAGTAGACATAAGTAGGGGCGGCACATACACCGGCCGTCTGATGGCCCCTTGCGGGTCGTTTTTTTGCCCCCGTGGTGTAACGGATAACGCGTCGGCCTCCGGAGCCGGAAATTCAGGTTCGATTCCTGACGGGGGTATTTTTCTTTAAGGAACCTTTCGTTGCCATCACAGCCGAGCTCCCTGAGCGCGTAGCCACTGTCCTTCCACTATCGTCACTCGACCCATCCGACCAGAGCGGGGTCGATGAGTCAGGTAGAACCACTGTCGTATAGTCGATGCGGACGTACGATCATGGGTAATACGGGTCCGCGTTTGACAATTGGTTGAATATTCCCTATACTGACAGTCACCGCGTTTACATCAATATCATATCTTCAATCCTTCAAGGAGGAACCGATGCAACGGAATCTCTTACGGGCGACCATTTGTGGTATTGCCCTGCTAATCGCTATTGCCGGATGCAGTGACGACGACTCATCACCTACGAACACCAACCCCAATCAGGACCCTGATCCAGTCGCTTGCCTAACTGAAGTAACAGAGGACATAGACACCAACACCATCTGGGGCGAGGCCTGCGATACAATTCATGTCTTGCAGTCAATCGAAGTGCGCGCCGACTTGACCATTCTGCCGGGGACAATCATCCGGATGGCCGATGACGCGCACATCAGCGTGGACCCAAGCGGGAGCCTAAGTGCCGTCGGGGATGGCGATCCCAGAGACCTCGATAGCCTTGATCTTCCCGATTTGATCATCTTTGAGGGGATGAACCACACTAAGGGGGCTTGGGCAGGGATTTCCTTCGAATCGACGAGCCAGAACAACGTGCTCGAATCGGTCATCATCCGCGACGCGGGTGGCATTGGCTATAGAGGCCACGCGTGGGTGCTGACCGTAGCTGGCGAGAGCACGTCGCCGGGGTTTGTATGGCTGGATGATATCGTGATCGAACATTGTTCAGGAGTAGGGCTGGCGATTCCTTCCGGTGGTGATCTCCACGAGGATTCGTTTCGGTTGACCTTTCGCGACATCGACGAGCAACCCATTGTCGTGTCCTTTTCAACGGCTAGTGAGTTGCCGTCCAAGATCCACTTCGAGGATCTTGGTTTGCCCCATATACTGGTTACCGACGGTAAGATCACACAGGAATACGAATGGGAGCGCCAGTACGTACCATATCGCGTTCAGCGGAACTGCAAGATCAATGGTGGCGGTCTAATTATCGTCCCTGGAACGACCATTGAGTTCGAACAGGATGCCCTTCTGCGCAGCGGTGATGGGTACCTCGAGATATATGGAACGCCAGAGGATCCCGTGCTGCTCACCGGCGCCGAGAAGATCCCCGGTTACTGGGGCGGACTGATCTTCAATTCCGTGAGTACTATGAACGAGATAGAATATACCACACTCGAGTTTGCCGGTGCTCCCGTGCACGGCAGTTTCGAGTTTGGGGTGTTTGTCGACGGCGATGCGGCCGGCGCGCGGCTCGATGCGTTCCTGGCCGCCCGCT
>CAZXRO010000407.1:0-2240 GCA_964642435.1 uncultured Ignavibacteriales bacterium | reverse complement strand
ATACGGCACCTCCTGCAGATACGGCGGCGGACTTACCCGCAAGTACTGGTAAACGTCTTCATCTGTCACCACTATTCCGTACTTGTCCGCCTGCTGCAACAACAGCCGGTTACGCAACAGCTCCTGCCACGCCTGCTCCTGGATCTGCTCCAGCTTCTCGTCCGGCAACTCATCCTCTACCTTCGCCGCCTCCGACTGGTAGATATTGTTGTATATCTGGTTATATGTCTGCCAGCCAATCTCTTCGCCGTTGATTACCGCGGCCAGATTCGGGTTCTGACTATAGGCGCCGCCAGTCATACCAGCACCCCATTCCAGCACAATCATGCCGACAAAGAATACCAGCACGATGATAATGATTGGCAGGATCATCTTGCGCAAGGCATCGAACATACTATGAATACTCCTTGTAAATCTTATTGTCTTTCAAACAGAATGCCGGCAATGTATGTATAAATCACCGACAGTCTGGGAATATAACCCAACGGGCCAGATTTGCAACATCCGAGTCCGCTTATTTTTACAATTTTCCTTAGCTTTCGACTCGGTTTTTCGATATTCTAACAGACCATGCTTACGGCGGGAGCAACTACTCTATGATGAAGTTATCGACATGCGCACTCTGCGGTTTACTCCTCACCCTTCTGATCACTGCCCAAACGGCCCAATCAGGCGCCAAATGGCCAATCAAAGAGCAAATTGACGTCTCCAGCGGCTTCGGCGACTACCGCCCCGGCCACTTCCACTTCGGTATCGACCTGCGCACAGGCGGCAAAGTCGGCCGTCAGGTCCTCGCGCCGGCCGATGGATATATCTGGAGGCTCCGCACCGCCTACACCGGCTATGGCAAGGCACTCTATCTCATGGGCGACAACGACCGCCTCTATGTCTTTGCCCACCTGGACCGATTCAATGATCATATCAATGCCTTCATCCGCGAAAAACAACTCGCCTCGCAACGCTACTATATCGATCATCACCTCTCCAAAGAACAGTTCCGCGTCAGCAAAGGAGACCTGATCGCATACTCCGGCAAAACCGGCATCGGCGCCCCACACCTGCACTTCGAAATCCGAGAGCCCGACAACACCCCGCTCAATCCCCTTATCGATGGCTTCCATCTGAACGACAAGGTTCGCCCTACCTTCCAGCGACTCGGCATTGAGCTGACCGACAAGAACTCGCTCTTCTACGAGGGCACCCGCCGCCAGTTCTATGACGTCCGAAGAGTCGGCAAAGGCAAATTCGTCGTCGATACCGTCCTCTACCTGCATCGCCCCTTCGGAATACTCGTTGACTGCTTCGACCAAATGCGCTCCGGCGGCATGAGACAGACCCCCTATCGGCTCAGCCTGTACATCGATGACGAACTCTACTTCCGCTCCCAACTCGATTCCGTCGCCTTCGAAACTAATCACTTCGTCAACCTCGAGTACGACCACCTGTCAGCCGCCGATGGCAACAAACGCGTTCGTCGACTGCATAAACTCCCCTACAACCAGTTTACCGGCAGCATCGCCGCCGAAACCAGCGGCGGGGTGTTCGGCACCCACGGTACCGAGAAGCCCGGCATGCACGACGCCCGCATTGTCGCCGAGGATGCCTTCGGCAACAAAAGCCAACTCAACTTCTCCTTTCTCTGGGGCCCGCACGGAGCCGTCTTTAACCTTGATTCCACCGCCGTCGATCGCACCGACACCCTGAAAATCACCCACTTCTGGCTCTCCTCAACCGTCGATTACAACAAACTGGGTATCGACTCCGCTTCGCTCATGATCAATGTGCGCGACAAGTGGGGCCTCCTCAAAGGCGTCCGCGACCTCCAATTCAACGGGGACAACATTTATGCCGCCGTCGAGGGCTTCCGCCCCGAGGTCGCCGTCCTCGGCCTCTTCCTGCACAGCCGGTATGCCGGCCTCATTCCCGATACCGTCTTCAACGGTATCCTTGAGAACGGGCCAGGGCGAGTCTCGATTGAACACGAGGTTACCCCCGATGGCCTGCTGGTCGCGATCAACAACGATGGTACCCTCGCTTCCGAGGCCCGCGTCGAACTCTACTACCAGGACAGCCTGCTCGGCATCGAGTACCCCGAATTCCGCCACATGGCCACTCACCTCTGCTTGATTCCACCCCGCCCGGAGTACTGGCGTGTCGATCGTATTGGTGCCTCCCTTTCCCGCGACACAGCATACTCTACCGTGCTTTCACGACCAGTGCAGATCGCCGTCGTCGGCCTC
>CAZXRO010000406.1:0-2249 GCA_964642435.1 uncultured Ignavibacteriales bacterium | reverse complement strand
CACCGGCGCCGATTCTGGGCGTCTCGTCTACCAACTGACACCCGGCCGCCTTCAACTGCCCCAGGCGCTGATCGATATCATCGACATAAATACAAACATGGTGCAGCCCCTCACCATTGCGGGCTATATACCGCGCAATCGGACTGTCGGTTGTCGTCGCCGCCACCAGCTCTATCTTCCCCTGCGGATGAGCCGAATCATCCCCCGGACGGGCGAACATCGCCACTTTCACCTTCTGGTCGGGAACCTCCTCCACAATCGGCGAATCATTCCCCGTAATCAGCTTGTAGGTCTCAATAGCCTTGTCCAGGTCAGCAACCGCTATCCCTATATGTGAAATCAGAACATCGCTCATGTAAACACACTCCTACTGACCCATCTCCGCCTCCAGCCGAGCCATGGAATCAGCCACGCGTTGCATCTCGTCATAACGGTCCTGAAGTTCGCGCGAAGACACCGTCGGCTTGATCCAACGCCCCTGGTGCCAGAAGACCGTTATCCGGTCATCGATCTGACTCCTGCTCTTCGAAAGCGGATTGTGGAAATTGACCACCACA
The DNA here is from genome assembly GCA_964642435.1 of uncultured Ignavibacteriales bacterium. Classification (GTDB taxonomy): domain Bacteria; phylum Zixibacteria; class MSB-5A5; order GN15; family FEB-12; genus WJKG01. The sequence continues at coordinate 1,692 of CAZXRO010000406.1, read as the reverse complement.
TCCACCACCGCCGAGTCATCTTCCCTGAAAAAATCAACCAACTGCACATCGACAAACTCAATCGTGTCCGCCTGCGCCCAGTTCACCTGGCTGTGCTTGAGATAATCATCGAACACATCCTGGTCCCGAAGGTACTCGAACTCGTTCTCGTACAGCCCGGTCTTGTCCTTCAGTTTCAGCCTGGCCAGCGCGTCATTAATCACGTCCTCGATCAACTGCTCCTCACTGCCCGGCTCCTCGGCGATCTCCTCGACATCGCTGCCGGATTCCGGCACCGCCTGTACCGCCTGTGCCACATCGCCACTCCTGGCAGCCGAGCTACCGTCGCCACCGTCGTCAGAACACGCCACCAGCAGCGCGCTCGCCACCATACATATCATCAACCGTATCAACCAGCGATTCATATACCTTCCGCCTCCTGCATAATCATCATGTTGCTCGTTCAACTACATCCTTTTACAAGCAATGCGGCTATTCGATGTCAACCAGCACATCGCCCTTCTCCACCGAGCTGCCCGCTTTCGCCGGTACCGCCTTGACCGTACCGTCAGCCGGCGCCTTGATCACGTTCTCCATCTTCATCGCCTCCACGATACACAGCGCCTGCCCCTTCTGCACCATATCGCCTGGCGCCACCTTGATATCGATCACCAGTCCCGGCATCGGCGCCCGCACGGTAGTATCCACCGCGCCGCCACCAGTCATCCCCGCCGCCTTCTTCAACTGCGCCAGGTGGTAGTCCTCTATCTCGGCATCGATCTCCCGCCCCAGCATGAACACCGAACGTTTCCCAAGCTCCCCGTTGCTGCGGACATACGCCTCATACGAACAGTTATCCAGAAGCATCAGCGAATGCACCGACTCCATGTCGAACCGCTGCACCGTATGCTCCCGACCGTTCACCGTCACCCGGTAACGGTCCCCCTGGTACTCCACCATGATATCGAATTCCTGCTCGTCGATTGTCACCAGATAATGCTGCGACATGGCCTCACCCTCCCATCCGCTTGAGGTTCAGCCGACGGTGCACGTTCACCCAACGCGAGCGCTCCGTCCCCTGGTTCGCACGACGGTTCAGCGCGATCTTCCGCTCATTGGCAAACTTGTCCAGCGCCACCGCCACCGCCGCCGCCAGCCGCGTCTCATCATCCAGCACGATATACTTGTTGTCCGGATACTCCTCCTCCAGAAAACGGGTCGATATGTCCCCCGCAACAAACCGCTCATTGTTGAGCACCGTCTGGTGGAAACCGATCGTCGTCTTCACTCCCCCAATCCGGTACTCCTCAAGCGCGCGCTTGCAACGGTCAATCGCCTCGCTGCGCGTCTTGCCCCAGGTGATCATCTTGGCCACCATCGGGTCATAAAACACCGGTATCTCGCTGTCAATCGTCACCCCCGCATCAACCCGCACACCCGGTCCCGCCGGCTCACGATAATTGATCAGCCTCCCCGTCGAGGGCATAAACCCCGAATCCGGATCCTCCGCGTAAATGCGGCACTCGATCGCATGGCCGCGAAGCTTCACATCGCTCTGCCGGTAGGGTAACTCCTTGCCCTCGGCCACATAAATCTGCCCCTTCACCAAATCCAGCCCCGTCACCAGCTCTGTCACCGGGTGCTCCACCTGCAAACGCGTATTCACCTCAAGAAAATAGAACTGTAGTTTTCGGAATAACACGAAGACCACCG
>CAZXRO010000405.1:0-2250 GCA_964642435.1 uncultured Ignavibacteriales bacterium | reverse complement strand
AGGCATTCGTCAACGATCCCGTAATCGCATTGGCTGATATCAGATCCGGCCTTATGATTTGGAAAAACGGGCGCGCCATGCTATGTTTAGTTGCGCGCAGGAGTACTCAACAATCTCAGACAGGCAGTCCCGATGGTCACACGTACTGCACGGCAGCCAGACGCGATCGATATCATTGCCCTTCCCCGATGTCATCCGTTGGTGAACGGGCCGTCCTGGTGTTTGGCCCGGCAGAATGCGCCACACTCGAACTACTTGAGGTACAACTGGGACCCCAACAACTCGAAAAACTACAGTCGGGAGATCTGCCGGAAGCTCATGTCATGCACTATTTTAACCGACAAGAAGAGTAGTCTGTTATCTCTCACTCTGGAGTAGCTATGCAACGGAAGTATTCTCTCATCGCTCTGTTTCTGGCCCTGATGCTTGTGACAACAATCATGGCCGATGTTCCCAACACCATCACCTATCAGGGGAGACTCACCAACTCGCTCGGGCAGCCGGAAACCGGCTCGTTTCCTCTGACCTTCAGCATCTACGACGCTGCCACCGGTGGCACCCAACTCTGGACTTCCGGCCCGCAGACTGTCCTCGTGCTCAATGGCCTGTTCACCTATGAGCTCGGCTCAAACTCAGTCCTGCCGCCCGGTGTCATGTCCGACACCGCCCGCTGGCTGGGTGTCAAAGTCGGCTCCGATGCCGAGATGACTCCCCGCCGCAAGTTCACCAGCGAGGCCTTCGCTATGGCAGCCCAGACCGCCGACTCGCTCACCGGCGACCACTACGTGCTCAACACGGGCGATAGCATTGAGAACCACCTTTGGCTCACTCACCCCGACCACCCTGTCACTGATAACCGCATCAGGCTCAGCGCCGAATACAACCTGGGAGCTCTGTCGTTGTATGATGCAACCGGTGTGCGTACCACCCACGTCTCATCTGGAGGAGCCTCAGGAGCCTGGCTCCGACTGGACTCCGATGACGGGCTTAACCGTGTCCTGCTCGATGCCTGGCCGGACGGCACTTCAATCTACCTTTGCGATCCAGACGGCGAAGAGACATTGGGGTTTGACACGCGCATTTCCGGTACTGGTGCCGTTACTCTGCCCGAGGGCTCGATCCACTCCGATGACATCGCCAATGAGCCGGGGATTGTCAGCGACTTGGGCAGTGCCGGGCATCACCTCAATGACTATACAATGAGCACCATATTGAGTCGGGAAATTACCATCCCAGCCTCCGGCTACATCGTCGTCAATGGTCACTGCTATCTGGCAATCTCGAGCGTTCCCACTGGCAGCAGCTTGTTTGCAGGTATCCAGATTATGGAATCTCCTGTTGGGAGTACTCCTATACACCCATATTACCAGCAAGTGGGCTTCAGCAAGTTCCCGGACGTTGGCACGATCCGTCTTCACGTCACGACGCAACGGATATACTACAAGGACGCCGGAACCTATGTCTTCAATCTTGTGGGAAACAAGTCGGCTGACATCGGTTTTGTTGTGGCCTATAACCGCTTCATCACGGCCATGTACTTCCCTACTTCGTATGGAGGGGTGAGCACCTTCGCGACATCATCTGAGGCCGGCAGCTTTGAATCTGCCGAATTGCAATCGTCCCAGGGAGGCAGTGAGCCGGATGATCAACTGAGTGAACCCATGTACAAGGTCGACCTGCGCGAACTCGAACTCCGCGCCGCTCGTGCGCAGGCCGAGGCCGAACGGACACGCCGCGAACTGCTCGAGGCACAGTTGCGCGAGCGCGACGAACAGGCGCAGCGATAGCTCCACCTCGTTTTCAATGACGCACCGCAAATGAAAAGGGCCCCGGTTTCGGGGCCCTTCGTCTTTGGAGGGAGTTGCTATATGGATAAAGCGCCAAAGACATCTACTTGTGACTTCCCCCGGAGACTGCGGCTCTCGATCGTGACAGCTGACCTTCCTGAGAGTGGGCTTCCTCGTCGTGGATGTCTTCATATCCCGTGATCATCGCTTCAATGTTCGCCAGTGGCGTATGTCCGGTGGTGGTCAGGTAGACATGGGCGATAGCAAACGCAAGCATCACAAACGCCGCCAGTGTGTGCACAATTGCAATCGGCTCCAGGCTCGAAACCAGTCCGGCATCCTTGAGGTCATTGTAGTAGTAGTAGAGGAATCCGCTGATGATCTGCACCGGGAAGATGAGGACCTTCAGCCCCAGATATGTCAATCGCTGTAGCGGATTGAGTTTGCTCAACTCGGTCTTTTT
>CAZXRO010000404.1:0-2251 GCA_964642435.1 uncultured Ignavibacteriales bacterium | reverse complement strand
TCTCTTATTGCTATTCGTGCGTGGGCCAGGACTCAATTGCTGCTGGGTCCTGGCCCTATTCATCTAATGCATGTCATCCTGTCCAATCCAATGAATCAATCCTCCGTCGTGATCCATACAACCCTCCATACGTCCGTTTAATGTTGACTCGGTGTGTCCCAAAACCCTACTCATGCGGTGCACAATGCACAGATCTCGCCGGAAGTGAGCACCGATGCAAGGACTTCACGGCAGCAACTGAGAACCAATGTGGAGGTACGCAAGGAATGAACTGCAAACAAATTCTACTGATCGCGCTCGTAGCCAGTGTGGTCCTCGTCGCCGGACAGGCATCGGCCGAATGCAAGCTTGACGTCGATGCCGGAGCCGATCTGGTCAACCGCTATGTCTGGCGCGGACTTGACTTCGGAGATGCACCCGCTATCCAACCGTGGCTGAACTTCAACCTCGGCGGCCTGGATGCCGGCTTCTGGGCCTCCTATGCCACCTCGAACAACAACTGGGCGGCCTCTCCGTTCGCCGAGATCGATGCCTACATCAGCTATACCTATCAGATCCCGAACAGCGTCGCCTTGACCGCAATCGTTACCGACTACTACTTCCCCAGTGCCGGACCCGACTATCTCAACTACGACAACTACGACAACGAGGACGGGCCCGGTGCACACGTTATCGAACTCGGATTCGGCATCGCCGGTCCCGAGTCGATCCCGCTCACGTTCTACGGGTTTGTGAACGTGCACAATGACGAAGGCAACAACATGTACTTCCAGCTCAACTACGCCACCGCTGTGAAAGACGTCGGCCTCGACTTCTTCATCGGAGTCGCCCCCGGCAGCGAGGACACCCCCGACTACTACGGTACCGATGATCTCGAGGTCATCAACCTCGGCGTGACCGCCAGCAAGGAGCTGAAGATCTCCGAGCAGTACAACCTGCCGCTGTTCGTCTCCTATACGCTAAACCCCGAGTTGGAACAGGCCTACCTGCTGTTTGGAATGAGCCTCTAACGGCTTGACACGAACCCCCGTCGGATGCATCCCCTCGGGATGTACCGAGAAAAACCCTCCGGAAGATCCACCGTCCCGGAGGGTTTTCTTTGCCTCGATACACCGTCACCCGTGAGCGGCGTGTGGTTCTAACGATCACGGTGATCGGCCTTCTCAAACGGCGCGTATCTGCTCATACGAACTCAGAGATGGCCCGTCTCGGGATGGGCTTTTGCCCCCCAAAACGAGGTTATACCAGAAGAAACACCGCATACCCGTCTAACAGATGTAGGTCAGGATCCCTGTCCGCCGAAGGCGGATCTCGAAGCGAGGTCCTGACACCACAGATCTTCATGCTATTCCTGGGCGCTGGAGGCCGCCTGGCCCACCCGAGCCCGGTGCCCCGCCCCTGGGGTGGGATCTTTCCACGCTTGTCCTGGCCGTCCGATTGTACTGCATGACTCACAGGGTGCCCCGATCCAGAGGATCGGGATCAGCTCTTGTAGGTCGGGACCCCTGCCGCCCCGCCGACAGCTAACGAAAACGTCCCTGTGAACCTTGCCCCCCAAAACGAGGTTATACCAGAAGAAACACCGCATACCCGTCTAAGTGGGAGAAGAGAATGAACATGCCTCTGATGACCATAATCTATGCCGCCCTACTCATCATCCTCGGAGTCGTCGGCTACTTCGCCACCGGCCAAACCAGCGTCACCGCCATGATCCCTGCCTTCTTCGGCGTGGTCGTGCTCATCGTCGGACTGATCGCCCTCAAGGATAACTGGCGCAAACATGCCATGCACGCCGCCGCCGTGCTCGGCCTGCTCGGCATTGTCGGCACCTTCTCAGGCCTCACCAAAATCCCTGCCCTCATCAGCGGGGGAGACCTCGAGCGCCCGCAGGCTGTTGCCAGTCAGGCCATCATGGCCCTGCTCTCGCTGGCGTTTGTGCTGCTGTGCATCAAGTCCTTCATGGATGCACGCCGCAACAGAAAGGTGCCAGCCGCATAGCGCCAGGAGTACCACGCCAGGCCCTTCACGCCCCAATTTTGTCCACCCACAAACACACACAGCCCGGGCGAACCTTGGTTCGCTCCGGGCTGCAGTCGGCGGACTTCGCCGGTAGACCAGCATCGTATCAAACGCTTAGTACTTCACCGAGCACCCATACGCCTTGGTCGTCTTCGTCTCAACCCCCTGACCCGACATCAGGTTGTCAAACGCCGCCACCACGTAATTCGTGGACTCCGGAATATCCTCCAAC
>CAZXRO010000403.1:0-2274 GCA_964642435.1 uncultured Ignavibacteriales bacterium | reverse complement strand
GGCCTGACGGACCTCAGCCTCAGGACCCGACTGCTGGAATTCGCCGGTTTCGAGGACACGGAGTAACGCGATCTGGGTCGTGCTCGAAAGATCACCGATCTCATCGAGGAAGACTGTCCCGCCATTGGCGATTTCAAAGAGGCCCTTTCGGTCATTGTAAGCACCGGTGAAGGCACCGCGCTTGTACCCGAAGAGCTCGGCCTCAACCAGGTCGGTCGTTTTGTGGTTACAGTTGACTATCCCCAGGTGTTGCGATTTGCGGTGGCTGTTACTGTGGATGGCGCGCGCCACCAACTCCTTGCCGGTGCCCGTTTCTCCAAGGATCATGACCTTGCTGTCGGTAGCTGCGACCTTGCGGATCAGGCGAAAGACCTCCTGCATGGCGGCGGAGTGACCAACCATACCAAACGACTCTTTCGCCTCTCTCACCAGGTTCTCGGACTTCGCGTATGACTCATATGCCTGGACAGCGTTGCGGACGCTTCGTTGCAAGCGAGTAGTTGAGGTGCCTTTTTCAATGAAGTCGAACGGGCGTTCGCTGGAATCGACCTCTTCCTCGGCGAATTCACCGGCATAGGCCGTGTGGAAGATAATCGGCGTGTTGGGAAGCAACTCCCTGAGGCGACGCCCCAGCTCGAGACCGTTGGTCTCCGCCATCTTGATGTCGAGCACGGCGGCAGCTATCTCACTGTCTTCGGACAGATGGCGAACAGTCTCGGAGGCGGAGCAGTAGGCGATGACCTTATAGTCGTCCTCGAAGATGGTCTGGAGAGCCTCGAGTACGGCGGGATCATCGTCAACAACCAGGATTGTGTGTCGAGCAGTCATGACGTGGTCAGTCAGTCTCCGGTCGCTTGATCGTAATCGTGAAGGCAGTCCCTGCCGAGGATCCACTGTCCTGTAGTATAATACTGCCATCGTACAATTCCAAGACTCTCCTGACAACGGTGAGCCCCAAACCGGTACCGGAACTCGGTTTTGTCGTGAAGAACGTGTCGAATATGCGCTCCTGGTCTTTTGGCGGTATTCCCGGACCGTTGTCGGTGAAGCTGACAATTGTGATTCCATTGCCGGCCCTGGCGGTAACCGTTATCGTCGGCCCTGTTGTCTGTGCCAGTGCATCGAGGCTGTTGCGCATGAGGTTGTTGAACACCATGAATGCATGCTGGCGGCCAATACTGATCGTCAGCCCATCGGGAACGGACAACTCCAGGCGGACTTGATTGTGCTCAATTGCAGAGCGGTTGGCCTGTGCCACCTCGTGCAGGATATCGGACAGGTCTGTGGTTTCATCGAGCCGTACTTCCTTTTCGAGGTGAGTGTACGAGAGAATTAGTTTCGTAATGCCGATTCCACGTTGGACCGCCTGTCGTGTTCGCCGGATGATGTCCGGGTGTGTCGTTTTTCCGGTTTTGATCGACTTGTTTAGTTTGTCCAGGAGAGCATCGGCGGGAAACAGCGCGTTGCGGATCTCATGGGCGAAACCGCCAGCGATATCGCGAGCTTGTCGGAATTTCTCGGCCGCCAGGAGTTCTTGCTGGGCATCCCGTAGCTCGGCATGGGTGCGTTCGAGTTCCGCCTTTTGCTGTGCAATGGTCGCAAGGTTGCTTCGTGTCCGCAGCCAGAAGAGCAGAAAGACTATAGTTCCCACGATCAGTCCCGAGAGGATCGTGAGTATGGCCAGCTGATGGCGGACATATATGACAGCCAGGCGCTCGCCCAGAGACCGTTCGACAAGCGTGATGGCTGCAAAGGCATCGCGGTTGACCAGAGCCAGGTGATTTCGGGCTCCATTGTGGTCTACTGGGAATGTGTACTCACACGCGATTGGGAAATGCGCCTGCTTGACGAGGTCTGTCGTGTAGAGACCATCGGAGAAAACATACACCATTCCCAGGTTGCCTATTGTCATGGTATCCAGGAACATGCCAACGGTGGTAGGGGGCGATATGGCCTGCAGGGTCAGCATGCTGTCGTAGATCATGAGTACGCCCTGGAACCCACCCACGAGAAGTTGCTGCCGGCGGCCAACTTCGGCTGGAAGCAGCCGCGCCCATTGTGGTGTGACCGGCGGAACGACCGACTGTAGCGTGTTGCCATTGAGGTCGATGCGGCTGAGCATGGTCGGGCTCTGATGGCCGGCCGGGTTCTCAAGCAACACTGAGACTCGATGCGTGTCGGAGGCCGGGAAGGGGTGCGTGTCATGAATGAGGTAGTACTGTCCGGGCGATGCGGCTGGAGTCAACCAGCTCGGACCGGACCCTGCCTTGCAGA
>CAZXRO010000402.1:0-2288 GCA_964642435.1 uncultured Ignavibacteriales bacterium | reverse complement strand
ATCCCCTGGCCTCAATCAGCGAGGAAGCGGGACTTATCCAGGACAAATCGAACCCGGAGTTCGGACGCGAGCTAACCACCGAAGAGCTCCATGGCCATCTGGACTCCATCCAGCAGTCGGTGTACCGCTGCCGCGACATCACCCACAAGCTACTCGGCTTCGTGAGGAAGCACGAGGTCGATTTGCGGCGCCACGACGTGCATGAATTGCTTGATAGTGTCGTTGACGGTCTGCTCCGCAATGAACTTGCTGTTTCCAGTATCAGGGTGGAGCGCAAGTATGCGCACAACCTGCCGGAGATTACGACGGATGGAAACCAGCTCCAGCAGGTCCTTCTAAACATCATCAAGAATGCTATGGATGCCATCGACAGTAAGGCCGGGCAGATTTCGATTCACACCGAGAAAGAAGCTAATAACGTGCTGATTACGATATCCGATACCGGCAAAGGGATGTCCCCGCCACAACTGGCTAACATCTTCCTACCGTTCTACACAACCAAGGAACCCGGCAAGGGAACCGGACTCGGGCTTTCGGTGAGCTATGGTATCATTGAGAGCCTGGGCGGACATATCAGTGTGAAGAGCACCCTCGGTGAGGGCAGCAGCTTCACGATTTCCTTGCCCGCAAAATAGAGTATAACGAGGATAATGTGAGTAACCAAACACCAGACAAAGACATTGACAGAATAACAGTGCGCGATCTGATGATCCCGCTCGGTCAGTACCCAGTCATCTCAACGGAGGCGACGTTGCTCGATGCTGTTCTTGCGCTCCTGGAGGCTCAGGAAGCACTGGGCCCGGAGCGCCAGCCGCACCGGGCTGTCCTCGTCGCCGACAAGAGCAACCGAATTGTCGGGAAGATCGGTCAGTTGACGCTTCTGAAGTCCCTCGAACCGCATGTTGATTTGGCGGGCGATGAAGATCGACTTGCGCGCGCCGGAGTCAGTCCCGATCTGCTGACCACTGTCAAGAAACACGCAAGGGATCTGGAACTCAACCTGTCGGATATCTGCGCCCATGCCAGTGCCATCCGGGCTAAGGATGTCATGGTGCGAACCACACACTCGATTGAGGCGGACTTCTCGTTAGCTGACGCCGTACACCGTTTGGTGCAATGGCAGCAGTTGTCCTTACTGGTCACCGAGGGATCGCAGGTGGTAGGCATCATCAGGCTGTCTGACCTGTTTGAGCTGATCGTGGACAAAATTCGGGAGCAGGCGTCCTGAAGCCGCCGGGAGAGACACCATGGCAAAGATTCTGATTGTTGACGATGAGCTGACTTTCCGCAGGAATCTTGCTGATCGCCTTAAGATGCGCGACTACCAGGTTATGGATGTCGGCACTGGCGAAGAAGCAATTCAGGCGATCAGGCAGGATCGAGAGATCGATGTCGTACTGCTGGACTTGAAGATGCCTGGCATGAGGGGTGACCAGGTTCTCAAGGAGATGAAGTCATTCCGACCGGAACTCCAGGTGGTCATGCTGACCGGTCACGGATCACTTGATTCCGCCATGGAGTTAGGTCGACTTGATGCCTACTCATACTTGGCCAAACCGTGCGATCTGGAGAAGCTCCTTGAGGTGGTTGATCAGGCCCGTGAGGACAAAGTCCACGCCATGGCCCGACATGAGGTCCCACATGTGGAGCGTGGTTCCTTGTGGGCGTGGCTCAAAGGCTCCCACAATTCGCGACCGGGAATCATACTCCTTGGCGCTCTGATTCTGCTCACACTGGCTCTGATACCTGCCCCAGAACGACTATTGACTCTCCTCTCAGCACCAAAAACGGGCGCTATTACAGATCCCAATATGGGTTTCGCGAGCTATCGCGCGATGGATCAGGGACAGACCATAGCCGACTACTACAGTCATAAGTACGGTATTGGTGAAACAGTAGTTGGAGAAGATGGCAAGAGGACCTTGATCCCGGCCACCGCCGAACAGGTAGCCTTCAAGGCTCGGATCATGCTGGGAGTGTTGCTGGTGGCCGCGTTGTTCTGGGCGACCGGGGCGGTTCCGGTAGGAATAACCGCCCTGTTAGTCGGTGTTGTTATGTATTTCTTCGGCATACTCAAACCTGACGACATAGCGTCAGCCTATGCCAAGGATGCCGTCATCTTCATCTTCGGCGTCCTGGCCATAGCACTGGCTATTAGCAAGACCGGGCTGGACCGAAGAATCGGGCTGCTGTTGCTGGGCCCGGCCAAAACACTCCCCCGACTGTTATTTATCTTCCTTCCGCTGCTGGCCATGGCCTGCTCGGTTGTTTCGGAGCACGCTCTGGTC
>CAZXRO010000401.1:0-2295 GCA_964642435.1 uncultured Ignavibacteriales bacterium | reverse complement strand
CCTTTCAGCGTTACGATTGAGAAGGAACACAATGAGTACATCGGTCTGCACAGCTATGTTGACGTTACCGTCGACGCCGGCTCGGAGCAGATTGGTGGTTTCGACTTCCTGATCGCTTATGACGCTGGTGCTCTGACATTCCACGCTGCTGTTGAAGGCGCTGCCTTCTACGGTCAGGGTGTGGATCAGTGTGGCTGGGAGTACTTCACGTACACCTTTGGCCCGAATGGCAACTGTGGCGGCCCGTGCCCGAGCGGCATGGTTCGTGTGATCGGTATTGCCGAGACGAACAATGGTCCGAACCATCCGGCTTGCAACACTCCGGAGGATCTGCCGGCCGTTCTGTTCACTCTGGACTTCCTGGTCAGCTCCGACGCTACGCTGGAGTGCCAGTATGTGCCGATCCGCTTCTTCTGGATGGATTGTGGTGACAACACCTTCTCCAGCGAATCTGGTGACACTCTGTTTGTCAGCCGTAACATCGTCGACTTCGCGTTTGACGATGAGGATTACTGGGAATACATCCAGGATATGACCACTGGTTACCCGACCTACACCGGTATCCAGGAAGACTGTTTCGTAGAACTGGATCCCGACAAGTTCCCGCCGGTCCAGTTCATCGACTTCTTCAACGGTGGTATTGACATCGTCTGCGCCGACTCGATCGACGCTCGTGCTGACATCAACCTGAACGAGATTCCGTACGAAATCGCTGACGCGGTTCTGTACTCGAACTACTTCGTGTATGGTCTGAGTGTACTGCACATCAACCTTCAGGGCCAGATCGCGGCTTCCGACGTGAACGCCGATGGTATCACCCTGAGTGTTGCTGACCTGGTTTACTTGATCCGTGTGATCCGTGGCGACGCTTTCCCGACTGTGAAGGTTTCCCCGGTCAACACCGAGTATGCCGTCAACAGCAACACCATTTCCGTGGCTGACGAGATGGGTGCTGCCCATGTTGTTATCGCTGGCGACGCCGCTCCTGAGCTTCTGGCTGAGGGCATGGAAATGAAGTTCAATTACGATGGTGAGAACACGAACGTGCTGGTTTACAGCATGGACGCCAACACCTTCGCGGGTGAGTTCCTGAATGCCGGCGGCAATGTCGTCAGCATCGAGTTCGCCTCCCCTGAAGGCGCCACCGTGACTGCTAAGGGCACCAACGTACCTACCAGCTACGAGCTGGCTCAGAACTACCCGAACCCGTTCAACCCGACGACCACCATCAATGTTAAGACTGATGGTGACTTCACCCTGTCGATTTACAACGTGACCGGTCAGAAGGTCGCCGAGTTCACCGGCAACGGCGAAGAGTCGGTTATTTGGGATGCTTCCAGCCAGGCTTCTGGTGTGTACTTCTACAAGCTCGAGAGTGACAACTTCTCGGCTACCAAGAAGATGATGCTCCTGAAGTAATTCAGGTCTGAAGCTTCTATATTTCCCCGGAGAGGTTAATTCCTCTCCGGGGGATAAAAAGAGAGATAAGGAGGAGAACAGACAGGATTTTTGCTAACGCACGAAGTCAGGCTACACTAAAGAGAAGAGAGACTCATGATGACTAAGCAGGATTTACTGCTGGGCGATAGAACGCCACATGCGCAGGTCATCATTTTTTTCGTTTGTAGGAGTTATCAGCATTGAATTCGGCTTTGTGCACAGATTTGCGATACTGCACGCCATTTCATTCTTCAGCAGCGAAGTTACCTCACGTTTGCTCATCGCCGCCATGTCGAGTCTCGGAGGGGGAATCATAGAACGTTGATACGGACTATGTGAAGGCCCGGAAGAGGGCATATAAGTTATTGCCAGGGCTGACCTTATAGGGACTTAGGCGCCCCTGCCCAAAATTACCGACTCTGCGGTTATTCTCGTCACGGACAGACAAGATAACCATAAGCGAAACGGATATCTGGTCTGAGAATTGCTCAGATAGTACGTGGCATGGTGGATATTATGATACATAAGACAGGCGACCGTAACCGGCTGGCGCTAATGAGCACTCTTTTTGTGCTCTTTATGGTGTTTGCCGGTAGTCCGGCCCAGGCGCAGGAAGACTTTGTTATGCGCCTGGATACGGTGACGGTGCAACCCGGTCAGCGGGCGGAGATTGGCCTGTTGTTGGATAACGCTCGCCCGGTGACGTCGTTTGAGTTGCTGATTCACCATGATCCAATCGCGCTGTCACCGTTGGAGGTGACCGTCGCAGGTACCCGGGCCGGCGATTTTGAATACCTTGAGTTTGAGTATGACGCCTCCAGTAATCCGGGCAATATCCGGGTTCTGGCTATCGCT
>CAZXRO010000400.1:0-2305 GCA_964642435.1 uncultured Ignavibacteriales bacterium | reverse complement strand
ATCAACACAGGTGTCATCGGACTGACCGAAGCCTTTGCGAATTTTGATCCCGAACGGGGAGTGAAATTCGAGACGTATGCGGTGCCGCGGATTCGAGGAGCGATCCTTGACGAGTTGCGGGCGCTGGACTGGGTGCCGCGTTCGACCCGAGCCAAGTCTCGGGAGATCGACCGGGCCTTTTCCTCGCTGGAACACGAGCTGGGGCGGCCGCCGGAGAATATGGAATTGGCGAGGAAGTTGAATATCAGCATGGACGAGTTGTATTGCGCACTCGACGACGTCACCGGGACGAACATCCTGTCACTCGATGAAGTGATTTATCGAGAGGACGATAACCGCCAGGTGCCGCGGATCGAGACTGTCATAGATCGTAACACCTCCAGCGTGCTGGGGGATATAGAGAAGGGTGAACTGCGCTCGTTTCTGGTAGTGGCGATGGACCGGCTGACCGACCAGGAGAAGCTGGTGATTGCGCTGTACTACTACGAGGAGTTGACGCTCAAGGAGATCGGCGAGGTAATGTCGATTTCCGAGTCGCGTGTTTCGCAGATCCATACGCGGGCGGTGATCAAGCTTCGCGGGATGGTGAGGGAGAAGTTCGCCTTAACCGGATGAGACGTGAGTGAAAGGGTGTGTTATGGCCGACGGCATACGATTTGTGAACGGCGTCCGAACACCCGACAACTTGAAATCGGTGGTTCGCTCCAAGGAAGACAAGGAAGAGAAGAGCTTCCAGGAATTCCTCAAGGACTCCGGGAAGGAGAAGCAGGAGGAAGAGAATCAGCAGGCGACCCCCGAGGACAAACTGATTCTGAGCGACAGTGAAGGTTCGGAGACAGATGAGAGCGACAAGGACAAACCAGAAGCAGACGCAAACGCCGAGGTTGCTGGGCGACCGGTCGCACGTGATGACGAAGACGATGACGAAGAGAAGGACGACACAGTCCAGGGCATCGATATAGTTGCCTGAAGATGACGAGGGAGAAAAATGGAGTTTTCACCTGAGATGATGACGGATATCGCGCTGAACGCCATCGGATACCTTGCGGCGGGAGCGCTTTCGGTAGTGATCTACGTGCTTTTTACGGGCCGTGGGCACCGTCGCGAGCGACGTGTTGCCGCGCCGGCCGAGGCGATGAGTACGGATCAAACGCGCTCGAACCAGAGCAGCGGCTCAGGCCGTTCGGTGCAGTTCGTGCGCCTTAACCAGCAGCCGCCGGATGAGATCGCCCCGGCTTATATGGAGCGTCGCCGAAACCGGGTAGAGGTGATTGGCCAGGCGCGTCGGATGCTGGATGAAGGTGTGCCGGCCTCGAAGATCAAGCAGTCATTGCCGATCTCCGATGCAGAGCTGGCGCTTTTAGCTTACGAAAACGATTGATTCAGACTGGAGTGTAAACATGCCCGATGACAGCCCCTTCTTTCTGACCAAGATCGAATGTCCGGTCTGCAAGACGATAAACGAGTTCGAGACGGTGAGAGTAGGCGCCTACCTTGAGGATGGTCGCGATACCGATTTCTGCCCAAAGAACATCCAGTGGCGATTCCCCCGATACCAATCCTACAACCCGCTGGCGTTTTTCACGGTGACGTGTTCGAACTGCTTTTACACGCGGGAGTTCAACAATGCCTTCCGTGACTGGCAGAAGGATAACAACTTCCGGACATACCGTCTCAAGACGGTCAAGGAGCGGCATCTTGAAGAGTTGGCGGCGCCGGAGTCGATTATCAAGGACCTGGCCCAGCACATGGACCTGACTCGCTACCCGAACGAAACAGCGATTATCAAGTTGCACCTGGCGGTATTTGACGAGCTGCTCAATGACCGGTTCAAGTCGCTTGACCTGGGGCGTTTCTACCTTCGGATCGGCTGGGTATTCCGCGATATGGAATCCGGTGACAACCCATCGAACCAGACCCTGAAGGCGATTCTGGCGGAGATCGACAGCAAGTATCGGATGATCAGTGAGACGTTCAAGGACTGTCGGGATCGGATCAACGTGCTGGCGACTCATATCGACGCTCACTTCTCCACCGAGGAGTTGTCTGCCGAGCTGAAGTCGCGGATGCTTCCCTATCGCGAGAAATTCAATACGGAGCTGGATGGGCTGGCCACACAGGTGGGCCAGGCGGCAGACCGCTACACGGCCTTCAAGGACGTATTGTCCGAGTACAAGTCATTGACGCTGGGGACGGAAGGGGCGACCGGCCAGATGACATTCGGCAACTGTCCATCGTTCACGGAGTTCTTGTTGCAGGCCAAGAAGCGCTGGGATGCGATTGTGACCAGTGAGCGAGAGGCCCT
>CAZXRO010000399.1:0-2330 GCA_964642435.1 uncultured Ignavibacteriales bacterium | reverse complement strand
CTGCAAAAAACCCCGGCGCCTGCTGCTTTAGCTTTACGCAAAAGCTAATGCTATCTTCTTTATCCTACAACAAGTCGTTCGTCCACCAAATCAGGTTCTCCAGCAACCCGGCATGAACCCCGCCCCCTTCGAAACGGATTTTCCCCTCCCTGTCAATCACACACAAATGCGGAATCCCCTTCACCCCGTACTCCTTGGCCAGCTCATCGGTGCCGTACAGAAGCGTCATGTCATAATCGTTCTCTTCCATATACGTCTTCTGTTGCTCACCCTGCGCCTCCCAGACATTCACACTGAACACACGAACATCTTCCCCCGCATGCTCCTCCACAAACTCGTCGAGCATCGGCATCGCCATTCGGCACGGACCGCACCACGTCGCCCAGAAATCAAGCACCACCACCTTGCCCTTCAGATCCGCCAGGCTGACCATGTTCCCCTCGGCATCCATAAGCGTCCAGGCCGGCGCCGATTTGTCGACTTTCGCCTCCAACGCTTCCGCCCTGCGCTGCTCGGCCCCGCTCTCCCAGTTGGCCTCGACAGTCGCCACCACTGCCTCGTAGCGCGGATCGTCTCGAAGCGGCGCCATGTCCGGATCCTGCCCCATATGCCAGGCATCGTCCCAACCCGCACCGGCCGCCTTCTGAAGGTGCACAAACGCCGCGTCCTTGTCACCCTTCAACGAATACAGACAGGCCACATCGTACAGCGCACCCTTGTCAGCCTCAAACCCGTCAGCCGATCGCACAAAATCAATCGCCGCATCAAACTGCTTCGCATCGACCAGCGCCGTACGGTAGAAGTGGTTCATGTACCCCTCCTGCTCATCGGCGGCCACATTGCCACTGGCAACCATCTGCTCCACAAACTCCTGCACCGTCGCCTTCGCCGTCTCGATATCACCGCCGCCCGCGTAGCACGTGGCGTAATCGACCTGGCTCGCCCACGCCGGATTGATCACTTTGGCCCGATCCAGCGCAGCCTCCAGCCCCACCCAGTCACCGGTGTGCACATAATACGCCTTCAGGAAACGCCACGCATACTGCTCCTGTGGATCCACCTCCGTGAACGTCACAAAGTGCGCCCCATCCTCAGAGAGCATCTGCTCAAGCTTGACAATCTCGTCGGACTCGCCTGAGGCATCAAACAGGTCCGAGGCGTATGTTGCCGTCACTAAACGGTACCCATACGACCACTCCGGGTCCATGGCGATCACCTTGCGGCCAATCTCCACCTTCTCCACCGAACCCGGCACGACCCGGCCCAACAGGTACAGGTGCAATGCCGACTCCGGGTTCTCCTCAACCAACTGGCGCGAGTAGGCCAGCGCTCCCTCCGGGTCTATCTGCTCCCACGAGGACTGCACTGTCCGCAAAACATCGATATCCTCGGCGTTAGCCATGAAGTCCTTCATCAGCTCGACCATCTCGGCCTCGCCGGAGGCTTCCCTGGCCCTCGTCTGGTAATCATCTATCGTGTATTCGGCTGCCGCAACACCACCGATCAGCAGCAACAGGGCAACTGCACAGCCTGCAATTCGAAAGGACCTCATCTGCTTCCTCCACATGATTATCAAGGTATCCATCCGTGTATGTGTACTAATCAAATCCACTAAATCATAATAGTCAAGCCCGGATATCCACCGAGCGCACTATTCGCGGGCCATCTCTCTGTCTGGCAGACAGCAGTTCTACACGGCACTCCACCAGAGGTTGATCAGTCAACCAGTCGTCCGGCGTCCGCTGTCGAATCCACCACCGGCAGACGCAAATCATCGGCCCGCGTCTTGAGCACCTCTCGAAGCCACTGCTCGGGGTACCCCTTGGCCTGGCGTCGACCCGACTCCTCGGCCACATAGCCGTCATTGTACTTCGCAATCAAACACTCGCCCAGCTCGTGCCAGCGTCGCACCACCTTCTCCCCGGCACTCACCGAATAGTCGGTCAAATACGAGTGCATCAGCTCCGGGTCAGACTTCAGCAGGTCACCCGCCGTTCTGTCAACTGCTGGCTGCAGCGCGATAAACTGCCCCTCAAGCGCATCCTGCACCGCCTTGATCTCCGGGTACATATACTCATACTTCAAACACGCAAAATTGGCGACGAAATTGAACACCCAGAAAGCAGATTCCCAGCTGAACGTCCGGTAGCTCCCCACCGTGAACGGTTCCGGTAACCCCTCGATAGAGCAATACAACGGCACATAGCACGTGGTGTAGGTGTCATCAACCCCATACCAGATCACACCCCCCACCTCATCCGGCAACCACCCGCGCGACTGCGACACAAACGAAAACCCCGTCTGCTGCGTCGAAATCGGCCGCTCCCAGG
>CAZXRO010000398.1:0-2335 GCA_964642435.1 uncultured Ignavibacteriales bacterium | reverse complement strand
AGCAAACCACGCCCACGATGGTGCCTCTTTCCTGAGAATAAAAAACAACCCCAAAACCGGAATCACCAAGAACACAGTCATGTGAACACCGATTCCAAGAAAGGCAATGAAGAACACCATGAAGAGATATTGCTGGGCACGAGAAGTCCCCTGCGCCTCACGGTAACGGAACGTCAGCCAGATCATGGCCATGGTCAGCATCATTGCCAGACCATACACCTCCGCCTCGACTGAGTTGTTCCAGTTGGTTCGGCTCCAGGCCAGAAAGAGCGCACCAGCGATAGCGCCACCGTACATGAGCAATCGCGTCACCCCGCGGCCGGCATCGGAAAACCAGGATCGCAGAACTCTCACTGCGATGAGATAGGCAAACAGAGCCGCGAAGGACGAGCTGAGAACAGAGAGCAAGTTCACGCGAACAGCAACATCTGAGGCGATGGGCAGAACATAGAAGATGTGTCCAAGGATAATGAACAAGGGAGTGCCCGGCGGATGCGGAATACCCAGTACAGCGCACGCGGCGATAAACTCCCCGCAGTCCCACAGAGAAACCGTTGGCGCCTTGGTCATGTAGTAGACGACGAATGCGATCAACCATACAAACACGCCGATAACGACGTTTGTCCTGTCGAGTCCCTTCAAATGAACCTGTCCTTACCCTGGGTTGCCTGGTTACATGCACTTGCGATTTGTGCAGTTTGACCTTACCGGAAGAATATAGAAAATCCTGAGCGGCTGTCCAGTTTATTGAACAGCCGCTCTCATATTAGTTCACACTCGGTCGTGATGGTTCAGGTGTGCTTCACGCGCTTGGCGAAGCGATCCAGGATCCCGTTGACGAATGACGCCGACTCCGCAGTCGAGAAGCTCTTGGCCAGCTCGATAGCCTCGTTGATGACGACCCCGATCGGTACATCGGGGAAACGCTCCAACTCAATCAGGGCCATGCGAAGAATCATCAGATCGATAATCGCAATTCGCTCCAATCGCCAATTCTCGGCCAGCTCGGATATCTGCTCATCGGCCCATCCGCGATGCTCCCATGTTGACAGGAACAGCGCCCGTGCAAACTCCTGTTGCCGCTCGGAAAGAGGCTCTCCCTCGATAATCGAATCGAACAGCCGCGATGGTTCATCGACCTCCGTCTCCGCTGCGTACAGGGCCTTCAATACGAGCTCCCGCGCCCGCCGTCTCTGTGTGGGTTTCGTCATCAGTCAAGTGCCCGGTACAAACTGATCATCTCAATCGCCGCCTCAGCAGCGTCCCAACCCTTGTTGCCGGCCTTGGTCCCGGATCGCTCAATAGCCTGCTCCAGCGTATCCGCCGTCACCAGACCATAGATCACCGGAATTCCAGAATCCATACCCAGCTTGGCAATCCCCTTCGCAGACTCGTTGGCAATGTAGTTGAAGTGCGGTGTATCCCCGCGCACCACAGCACCCAGGCAGATGACCGCGTTGTAGTCGCCCGATGATGCCATTTTCTGAGCCGCATACGGCACCTCGAACGCCCCCGGCACCCACGCTACCGAAATCTTCGCGACATCGGCGCCGTGTCGAACGAGACAATCGACAGCACCCTCAAGCAGCTTCTCAGTAAAGAAGTTGTTAAATCGGCTGACCACGATACCGATGGAAATCCCGGAGGCATCCAACCGACCTTCAAATCGTCTATAGTTCACATTATCCTCCACAGGTTTACAGGGTCAGCAAATGGCCCATTCTGTCACGTTTCACTTCCAGGTAGTGCAGATTCTCTTTCGTGGGACACTCCTGTATCGCAATACGATCGACTATCTCCAACCCATAGCCCTTCAATCCGATGATCTTCTTGGGATTGTTGGTCATCAACTTGATCGAGCTCAACCCCAAATCAACCAGAATCTGCGCCCCGATCCCGTAGTGGCGAAGATCCGGCTTGAACCCCAGGGCAACGTTGGCATCAACCGTGTCCAAACCCTTCTCCTGCTGCAGTTGGTAGGCCTTGAGCTTGTTGACCAGGCCGATTCCTCTTCCCTCCTGCCGCATATACAACACCACACCGCAGCCTTCCTTCTCAATGCGCCGCAATGCATCATGCAGCTGATCCCCGCAGTCGCACCGACGCGAACCAAAAACATCGCCGGTCAAACAACTCGAGTGCACCCGAACGAGTACTTCCTTCTTGCCCTTCACCTCCCCTTTGACGATCGCCAGATGATTGTGATCATCGACATCCGAGTGGTACACGTGCATCTTGAAGTCACCATACTCTGTCGGAAAATCGAGCGTCGTGATCTTCTGAATCAGCCGCTCGTGCTGGTGACGATACTCAATCAGGTCGCGCACCGTGATGA
>CAZXRO010000397.1:0-2361 GCA_964642435.1 uncultured Ignavibacteriales bacterium | reverse complement strand
GGGCGCGAGTGGGACTGGGAAGCGTCGTTGACTTTCTGGGAGGGATTAGCTGGCGCGCTGTCGATTATGACTCGATTGAGGTGAAACCGTATCAGCCGAGCTTCCAGGCTTTCTCCGGTCTACAGCTTGATGTCTACTGGCCGCAAAAGGGTATGCATTTCATCGGATATGGCGAGTTGGTTTACTCCGACAACTATGACGGCTACGCCCTGCAGAATCTGGGCGGCACGGCCGTGTTCAATTTGAAGCTGTCGATTGGGCTGAAAGACTTCGAGTGGCACTTCATCTTCCAGAACTTCACTGGCCAGCAGTACCAGGCTCGCGAGTACATGACCTATCCGGGAAGGTTTACGTACTATGGTCTGACGTGGCGATTCTTCGACTGATCGACCAGACGTGCCCGACTCGGTGACCGCGATTACTTGACTTGGGCGCTATTCGGGGCTTACTTCTCTGCGTTATGGAACTCACACTAACACGTCAAGACGCCTACGATATGGTTGTTGAGAAGATCGGCGTCAATAACCTGCTCAAGCACATTCTGTCGGTTGAGGCCGGTATGCGCCGCCTTGCGGAGCATTTCGGTGAAGATGTCGACTACTGGGGCCTGACCGGGCTGATTCATGATCTCGACTACAATGAGACCAAGAACGATGAGCCCCGTCATACCTATGTTGCTCGCGAGTGGCTCGATCAGTATGCTCTTCCCGACGAGATGTGGCAGGCCATTCACGCTCATCCCGGTCATATCCCTTGCAAGACGCGGATGGACTGGTCGTTGTATGCTGTCGATCCGGCAACAGGGTTCATTGTTGCCTGTGCATTGATGCATCCGGACAAGAAGCTGACCTCGATCGATGAGGAGTTTATGCTCCGCCGTTTCCAGGAGAAGCGGTTTGCCGCCGGTGCCTCGCGCGAGAACATGGCTTGCTGTAGTCAGATCGGGCTTGAGCTCGGACCGTTTCTGATGCTCGTGCGCGAGGGGATGATGCGTATCAACGATCAGCTCGGGCTTTAGGCCGTGGCCGGCGATACCTCAATCTGGCGCCGCGATGTTCTGGGGTGGTCGCTGTATGATTTCGCGAACACGATCTACTCGATGAATATCGTCTCGCTGTATCTCAAGCGCTACATGGTTGAGGATCTTGGTCTTGAGGATCGCTGGTTCGATATTCCGTTCTCGCTGTCGATGGCGTTTGCGGCGCTGCTGTTGCCTGCGCTGGGGGCGATGTCCGATTACACGACAAAGAAGAAGCTGTTCATCTTGCTGTTTACCATCGCGTGCTGTGGGGCGGTGGGCCTGTTGGCGCTTGTGCCACCATCGATGATTCTGCTGTCGGTCGTCCTGTTTGTTGTTGCCAATTTCAGCTATGAGGCGGCACAGCCGTTCTACAACGCCCTGTTGTACTCGGTCGCGGATGGTGCCCGGGCGCGTTACATTTCCGGGGTCGGCGTGGCGTTCGGGTATGTCGGCTCGGTTGTCGGGATGGTGCTCGTGCTGCCGTTCGTGACCGGTGATCTGTTCGGTCTGGATATTCCGCTGGTCAGCGGTGGAGGCAAGATCGCCGCGTTCCTGCCGACGGCTGTGCTCTTTCTGTTGTTCACCTTGCCGCTGGTTTTCTGGGTTCACGAGAGGCCGGTGCAAAAGAAGGGGAAACCCGGCCTGATCCGTGCCTATCGTGACGTGTACGACGGTGTTGTGCAGACTAAGAAGTACCCGAGCGTCCTGCGCTTTCTGATCGCCGACTACTGTTTTGAGGATGCGGTGATGACCGTGATCATCAATATCGGTCTGTATTGCTCCATTGTCCTGTCTTTGAATGACTCTCAGATCAACGCTTTTCTCATTATCTCCACACTGTCGGCGGTGGCTGGATCATTCGTTATTGGCAAGATTGCTCAGGTTTGGGAACTGAAGCGGTTGATCCAGTTGATCGTATTTGGCTGGATCATTTGCTTGCTGGCGTTTGTTGTAACGGACAATATGACGGTCGTGTGGGTGATAGGCTCGGTTGTCGGCGTTCTGCTCGGTGGTCTGTGGACGACAACGCGGCCGATGCTGGCCGAACTGGTTCCGCGCGCTGAATTGGGTCGATTCTTTGGCCTGTTCGCCCTGTCTGGTCGAGCGGCGGCAGTGGTGGGGCCTTTGCTGTGGACGACGGTTGTCTACTTGTTCAACCGTGAGCGAGCGTTCGGTCGCGCGTTCGCGGAGTGGTTCACCCTGACCGAACAACAGCAAACAGCCCTGCCTTACAAGGCAGGCATCCTGTCACTGGTGGTGATGATGGCCCTTGGCTTGTACATATTTCGCAAGGTCAGGCTGCCACGTGAGGATCGTCATGGGTAAGAAAGTACAAGACT
>CAZXRO010000396.1:0-2368 GCA_964642435.1 uncultured Ignavibacteriales bacterium | reverse complement strand
GCGGCCGCTGGATGAGATCAAGGCCGAGTTGCTCAAATTGCAGGAGGAAGGGGAAGGCTTGTTGGACGAAATCGTGGGAGGGCCGAAGGCATGAATGCTGAACTTTTGCCGTACAAACGATACAGAAGCACCGGGGTTCCCTGGATAGGAGAAGTGCCGAACCATTGGGGGATGGAACGTGCGAAATGGCTCTATCAGAAAATGGCCAGGCCAGTGCGGGAGTCCGATGAGATCGTCACCTGTTTCCGCGACGGGATTGTCACACACCGGAAGAATCGGCGACTCGATGGTTTCACGAACTCACTGAAGGAGATCGGCTATCAAGGTGTTAGGCGCGGTGACCTTGTAATCCATGCAATGGACGCGTTCGCAGGTGCTGTCGGCGTATCGGACTCGGACGGCAAGTCAACACCAGTCTATTCCGTATGCACCGCTCGGAGGGAATTGGATAATCGGTACTATGCGTACCTCGTCCGAGAGATGGGGAGGTCCCAGTGGATTCTGTGCTTGGCCCGTGGAATCCGTGAGAGATCGACAGATTTCCGCTTCCAAGCCTTCGGGGCGCAGCCAGTTCCATTACCTCCACTGGAAGAGCAGCGAGCCATCGCTGATTATATCGATGCCAACGCGGTGAAGGTCCGCCGCTTCATTCGCAACCGGCGGCGGCTGATCGAGGTGTTGAACGAGCAGAAGCAGTCCATTATCAACCGGGCCGTGACTCGCGGCATCAAACCCGATGTTTCCCTCAAAACCTCTGGGATTGATTGGCTTGGGGATATTCCGGCGTACTGGGATGTAGTACCGTTAAAAAGAATTTGTGGAATGAAAAGCGGTGAAGGGATTACTTCCTTCGATATCGAGGAAAATGGTGAGTATCCAGTGTATGGAGGTAATGGTCTACGTGGATATATGCACAGATACACTCACGACGGTGAGTATGCATTAGTAGGCAGACAAGGTGCACTCTGTGGCAATGTGCATCTGGTTTGCGGGCGTTTTTGGGCATCTGAACATGCCGTTGTTGTTTCTTTACTGCCTGGTTACTGCATGGATTGGTTCGTTGCTTTGTTGATTGGAATGGATCTGAATCAGTATTCTATGGCAGCAGCACAACCAGGACTTTCAGTTGACCGTGTTATCAATCTACGAGTTCCAATTCCTCCTGCAGAAGAACAGAAAGAGATAGCGAAATTCATTGAGAGAGAGACAGAGACTATCATAAATGCACTGAATCGAGCCCAACGCGAAATCTCCCTCATCCGCGAGTACCGCACCCGCTTGATTTCTGACGTTGTAACGGGCAAGGTGGATGTGCGGCATTTGGCCGCGCCGCCGGGCAGCGAAGACCTGGAAGAAATGGCTGAAGCACTTGAGCCGCCAGAAGAAGACATTGCTGATGGCATGATGGATGAGGAGGAGCCCACCGATGAAGCCGACTGATGCCCCCCACGAAAACACTCTTGGTATACAAGGGGGTTACCCGCGGCTGCTGAGCGAAATCAAGGAGCGGATCCGGTCTGCCCAGTATGAAGCCCTCAAGGCGGTCAACAAGGAGCTAGTCGGCTTGTACTGGGACATCGGGCGGATTATCGTGGAACGCCAAGAGACCGAGGGGTGGGGCAAATCGGTGGTAAAGCGTTTATCTGCCGATCTGCGACAGGAATTTCCCGGTGTGAGCGGTTTTTCAGTTCAAAACCTCTGGTACATGCGCCAGTTCTATTCGGAGTACCACGGCAACGAAAGACTCCAACCACTGGTTGGAGAAATAGCCTGGGCGCATAATCTTGTTATCATGAGCAGATGCAAGGACCCCCTGGAACGGTCTCTCATGGCCCATTTACTGGAGGATTTATGAATCCGACCGACACAAGCGAAAAAGGTCTCGAAACGCTGATTGTCGAATCTCTCGTCAATGAGGCAGAGTACGTGCAGGGGAGCAACGACGATTACAGCCGCGAGCACGTGATCGACCTGGCAAAGCTTCGGGCGTTCCTGGAGGCCACGCAGCCTGAAACAGCGGAGGCCCTGGCGCTGGATCAGGACTGCCCTAAGCGCACGCAGTTCCTGCACCGCCTCGACGCGGAGATTGCCAAACGCGGCGTGATCGACGTGCTTCGCAAAGGCGTCAAGCATGGGCCGGTGAGCCTGGACCTGTTCTATGGCACACCATCGCCGGGCAACATCAGGGCGGCCGATCTGCACATGGCCAATATCTTCAGCGTGACGCGGCAGCTCCGCTACAGCCAGGACGAGACGCAACTTGCACTGGACTTGGCCATCTTCATCAACGGTCTTCCTGTCGCAACGTTCGAGTTAAAGAACTCTTTGACCAAGCAGACGGTTGATGACGCCGTGCGGCAGTACAAGC
>CAZXRO010000395.1:0-2380 GCA_964642435.1 uncultured Ignavibacteriales bacterium | reverse complement strand
ACGTCCATCTCTCGGTGGACCTGGCGCGCCAGCTCGGTCAGACCGCCCGGGATTATGTCCTGGTCCACCGCGGTAAGCGCGAATCGCGCACTTGACCTCACCCGCCCTATCCACTTTCTTTCGCAACATGAAGATCATCAAGTCCATCCGAAGCATGCAACGCCAGGCCCGCAAGCTCTCGCGCGACAATTCCATCGCCTTAGTTCCCACGATGGGCTTTCTTCACGACGGACACCTCGCTCTGGTCAATCGTGCCAGGCAGGCGGCCGATATCGTGGTCGCGTCAATCTTCGTCAACCCAACCCAGTTTAGCCCCAACGAAGACTATCAGCGGTATCCCCGCGACGAAAGAGGCGACCGCATCAAACTGCGGCGCGCAGGAGCCGATATCCTCTTCATGCCCGATGTCGATCAAATGTACCCCGTCAATTTCCAGACCTATGTCAATGTTCAACAGATGACACAACAACTCGAGGGCGCCTTCCGGCCAAGCCACTTCCGTGGTGTTACCACCATCGTCAGTAAGCTGTTCAACATCATCCGCCCCGATGTCGCCATCTTCGGCCAGAAAGACTTTCAGCAGGCAGTCGTCCTCAAACGCATGGCCCACGATCTGGGCTATCCCATCAAGCTGATCATCGCCCCGACCCGACGCGAAAAGGACGGGCTGGCCATGTCCTCCCGCAACGCTTACCTCGGCCCCGGCCAGCGTCGCCAGGCCGTTTGCCTCTACCGTGGGCTGCGCCGCGCCCGCACCCTCTTCGCCGAGGGCGTCACATCCGTCGCACGTCTCCAAAAGGCCGTCCGAGAGGAAATCCTCCAGACCTGCCCCGCAGCCGATATCCAGTACATTTCCTTCAACGACCTCCATACCCTGCAACCACGCGCCAAAGCCGACAAAGACACGGTCTGCTCGGTCGCTGCCAGGGTCTACAAGGTCCGCCTGATCGACAATATGCGACTCGGCTAAAACAGCACCGGGCATGCAGTTTGCGGTTGACCACCCCGATATCCTGATTACATTACCTGCCTATTGAAATCCCAGGCCCCGCGGTCTGAGTTGACGTTTGACCTGCGCAAGAGAGTGACAAAGAAAAATGGCCAAAGAGCAAGAGAGAACCAATATCAAAATTGCCTCACCCGGTGTGAATGTCGCCGTCGTCAAGAATGACTACGATGGCTGGAAATTCCTCATCCTCAAACGGGCCGAGGGCGAATCCTACGGCGGTTTCTGGGGATTCATGACCGGCGGCAAATACGGCGAGGAAACCGTCGCGCAGGTAGTGGTCAGAGAAATGCAGGAGGAAACGGCCCTTGCGCCCAACACCATCTGGGCCACCGAACATGTGGTACATTTCTACGAGCCGGAGTTCGATGAAATCTGGATCCTCCCGCTCGTAGTGGCCGTTGTCGACGAGGAGGTCGAGGTCAAGCTGTCCGAGGAGAACAGCGAGTACCGATGGTTGACCCCCAACCGCGCCAAACACCTGGTGAGCTGGGATAACCTGCGGATGTCGATCGACAAGATCACCAATGAACTGGATTTGTTTCCCGCCCGAAACTGGGTGCAAATCAAGCCCTGATCACGCCCCACCTGTAACGGCATCAGCTACCTTCCCGGCTGGAACAGTTGCCGCGCTCATGGGTTATCAAAAGGGAAGGGAGAAGCACTCCTCTTGGAGAAGGTAAAAGGACAATGTTGATTACGGTCTGCAAGTCAAAGATACACCGCGCCACCATCACCGATACCAGCCTCGACTACATCGGGTCTATCACTATCGATGAGGACCTCATGAAACAGGCCGGACTGGTAGAGTACGAAAAGGTCCAGGTCGCCAATATCAACAACGGCGAACGCTTCGAAACCTATGTCATCATCGGCCAACCCGGCAGCGGTGCGATCGAACTCAATGGCGCCGCCGCCCACAAGGGAAACAAGGGCGATCTGGTCATCATCATTGCCTACGGGCATCTTGAACCGTCCGAGGCCGAGCACTTCAAGCCCGCGGTCGTCCATGTCGATAGCAACAACAAGCCGGTTGGGTCCCCGAAGTAAGACAGCTTCCCCCCCCGGCCCGGCGAATATCAGCACGCGAAAAGCTACAAACAGCAGAGATATATGAACAAAGCACAACGAGCCGCAGTCGTCCTTGCAGCCGGCAAGGGCAAACGCATGAAATCAGACCTCCCGAAGGTCCTGCATCCCATTAAAGACCGTCCCATGGTCCAGATCCTTTTGGATACCCTCCGCCAGATGAGTTTCGACCACATCGCCGTCGTCATCGGCCACAAAGGGGAGATGGTTCAAAAGGCTCTCGCCGACTACCCCGTTGACTTCGTCTGGCAACGAGAACAACTGGGTACCGGCCATGCCGTCATG
>CAZXRO010000394.1:0-2383 GCA_964642435.1 uncultured Ignavibacteriales bacterium | reverse complement strand
CAAAGACAATCCCGAGTACTACACCGGCAAGGACAAGTCGGGACAACTGGTGACACAGATCCAGACCACTGTCAATATGGTGACCCTCAAGCGAGGACAAAAGGAATACGACATCTATTGCTCGCCATGCCACGGTCGCGTTGGAGACGGGCAGGGGATTATGCTCAAGTACAACTATGTCCCCCCGCCAACATTCCACGATGACCGCCTGCGAAATGTCGAGGATGGTCACATGTTCGATGTTATCACCAATGGCATTCGAAACATGCCTTCGTATGCACACCAGATTCCGGTCAGCGACCGCTGGGCAATCGTGGCCTACCTGCGGGCGCTGCAACGCAGTCAGAACGCCGACCTGGAGGATATCCCCCAGGCCATGAGGGAGAGGGTACAATAGGAAGCCGCTGATGAAGATTAACCACAAGACATATGAGGTCAGTCAAAGCGGCAAGCTCGGCACGTTTGCCCTGGTCATTGGCATCGTTGCCCTGATTGCCTCCGCAGCCGGCTACTTCGTCGATTCAAAACAGTTCTTCTTCTCCTACCTGACATCCTTTGTCTTCTGGCTGACCCTCGGACTCGGCGGTCTGTTCTTCGTTATGCTGCACCACCTCGTCGATGCCAAGTGGTCCGTCGTGCTGCGTCGAATCGCCGAAAACCTCATGGGTGTGACACCCATCATGTTGGTCTTCTTCCTGCCGCTCACTTTGGGTATGCATGAACTGTTCCATTGGACGCACGCCGATGCCGTAGCTGCCGATCCCATCCTGCAAGGCAAAGAGCCATACCTTAACGTCCCCTTCTTCGGCATTCGGGCCGCCGTGTACTTCGCGGTGTGGTTCTATCTGTGTATTCAGTTGTATCGCCGCTCCATCAGGCAGGATCAGCAGGGGCACTCCGAGAAGCTCACCAAGAGCTTCCGGCGCATCAGCGCTCCCGGCATGCTCCTGTTCGCCATAACGGTCACCTTTGCCTCTTTCGACTGGATGATGTCACTCGATGCGCACTGGTTCTCGACCATCTTCGGGGTGTACTTTTTTTCAGGTGCCTTCTTCGTCGCGCTGGCGGCGATCGTGCTGATGGCCTGGTTCGTCCAGCGAAACGGCAAACTGGGCAGCATTATCACGACCGAACATTACCATGATCTCGGCAAGTTCATGTTTGCGTTCGTGGTATTCTGGGCTTACATCGCCTTCAGCCAGTACATGCTCATTTGGTACGGCGGCATCCCGGAGGAAACGGTCTGGTACCGACACCGAAGTGAACACGGATGGCTGTCGGTCTCCATGTTGCTGCTCTACGGTCACTTCCTGTTCCCGTTTTTCGCTCTCATTACAAGGACCTCGAAACGCCGTGTGGGATGGCTCGTCGCCATGTCGGCGTGGTTTCTGATCATTCATTTTGTGGATCTGTACTGGCTCGCCTTCCCCGCCATGGATATCGGTGCCTCCGACTCACACGGATTCTCTCTGCACGTGATCGACATCGTACTCTGGCTGGGACATCTCTCCCTCTTTGCAGGCGCCGCCCTGTACCGTATCAACCGGCACAGCCTCGTGCCGTTCAACGACGCCTACTTCCAGCCCGCCCTGACGTTCGAGAACGCCTGATTCCCGATTCGGTACCGCTTTCCAGCTCACATGGACGAGCCCTAAGAAACCTCGGAGGGACGTTTCGGTAACATCGGCTCTCTCCTTTTTGAATATCCTCCGGGCTGATTCCCGGTCGTAGCGGCCACCCCAACGGGAACAGAGGACGTACCGGACCGGTCCATCAGATTGTCCGGCAGGCGCGCAATGGATATGAAGGTTCTCGTCCGAATAACGGCATGGCTGATGCTCGCGGGCTGGTTGTGGGTTCCACTCGGTGCCCAGCCTGCCGGCGAGCTTCCCGACGCTTTCGACGACATCGACGTCGTAGAAAGGCTGGAGGAAAGGGTACCTGGAAATCTGCGCTTTACCGATTCGGAGGGCAACACCGTTACGCTCGACACGTACTTCGACGGTGAAACGCCCGTCATTCTCAATTTCGTATATCACGAATGCCCGATGCTGTGCAGCATCGTTCTGGATGCACTCGCACGGGGCATGCGTGATCTGGCATGGGTCCCGGGCAATGAATACGAGGTGTTGACCGTATCGTTTTCCCCCACCGAGACTCCCATCCAGGCGGCCCAACAGAAAGAAAGCTATCTGAGGCGGCTGGATCGGGAAGGAGCGGAAGACGGATGGCACTTTCTGGTCGGCGAACAGCCGGCCATCGATGCGTTGACCGAGGCGGTCGGATTCAAATACAAATGGGATCCCCGGCTGGAGCAATACGCCCATCCTGCCGTGCTGATCTTCCTGAGTGGCGACGGACGGATCATGCGGTACCTCTACGG
>CAZXRO010000393.1:0-2387 GCA_964642435.1 uncultured Ignavibacteriales bacterium | reverse complement strand
GAAGGGCTTGATGCGATCCATATCGACACCGATTCAAGGGTTTTCCCCGTCGAGGTGAGTTGTTCTCGCTGCAATCGGAGTCTCATGGACAACGAGTACCAGATTGACGGGCATCCCGGAATCCGGGTAACGGTATCGTTTGGCAACAAACATGGCTGGCTGGTCTTGTCGAGTCTCTACGGTAGCTACAAAGTGGAGTCGCTGTATCCGATCCCGGATGATACTATTGTCAATTTCTTCTGTCCGTATTGCCATGCGCAGTTGATCGGTGGCTCCAAGTGCGCCGAGTGCGGCGCTCCTATGGCGCCGATGATCGTACGGGGCGGTGGTGTCGTACAGATATGTTCGCGCAAGGGCTGCAGAGGACACATGCTCGATCTCGGCGAAGTGGCTCTCGATTAACCATGAGCGAAAGACCGTTACCACAGGAGACGTCTTCATGAATAGACTTTCGTCCCTTGATGAGTTCGTCACGTTTCGCCAACGCATCATGTCGGAGCGAAGCTTCCGTGAGCATCAGACGACGCTTACGGTCAGCGCCGGGACGTGCGGCCAGGCGAGCGGTGCGAACGATATCATACGGGTGATCAAACGGTACATCATTGAGCAGAACCTTCGTGACCGAATCGCGCTGCGAATCACCGGTTGTCAGGGGTTCTGCGAGTTGGAGCCGTTTATCTTGGTCGAACCGGGACGACATCTTTACCCGAAGTTGACCATGGAACAGGTACCACGAGTGATCGAAGCCGCGGTCAACCGGTTCATTGACAAAGAGTTGATATGCCAGGACCCGCGCGATGGCAGGCAGTATCTTGACCAGGATGAGATACCGTTCTTCCAGAAACAGACACGTGTACTGATGAGCGCCAACGAGAAGCTCGACCCAATCCGCATCCTGGCATACATCGAAAATGGCGGTTATTCGGCGCTGGAGAAAGTGCTGCTGCGCAACGATCCCGCGTGGGTAATAGAGGAGGTCAAGGCATCATTGATCCGCGGCCGCGGTGGCGCCGGGTTCCCAACTGGTATCAAGTGGGAACGGGCGGCGGCATCCGGGAAGAACATGCCTGAGAAGTACATCGTCTGTAATGCCGACGAGGGGGATCCTGGCGCTTACATGGATCGCAGCCTTCTGGAGGGTAATCCTCACGCCATCATCGAGGGAATGATGATTGCCGGGTTTGCGATCGGTGCGACCAAGGGTATCATTTATGTCCGCAGCGAATACCCGCTGGCAATCAAACACACATTGATTGCACTCGACCAGGCACGCACCCTTGGTTTGCTCGGCGACAACGTGCTCGGCACCGGACGGTCGTTCGACATAGAGATCGTGCGGGGTGCCGGCGCGTTTGTCTGTGGCGAGGAGACCGCTTTGATCCGGTCAGTGGAAGGTTACATGGGTGAACCCCGCCAGCGGCCACCATATCCGATCCAGCGGGGCATTAACGGCTGTCCGACCTGTATCAACAATGTCGAGACACTGGCGAATATCCCGGTCATTATCCGTAAGGGCGGCGCCGAATATGCAACTGTCGGCGTTCCGGGTAACACCGGCACCAAGATATTTTCGCTGGTGGGAAAGATCAAGAACACGGGACTGGTTGAAGTACCGCTCGGCATCTCCATCAAAGAGGTCGTCTATGATATCGGCGGTGGACCGGTTGACGGCGGCAAAATCAAAGCCGTACAGACCGGAGGTCCCTCGGGTGGATGCATACCCGCCTCGATGTTCGATCTGCCGATCAGCTACGACAGCCTGATCAAGGCCGGTTCGATCATGGGGTCGGGCGGCATGATTGTCATGGATGAGAACACCTGTATGGTGGATGTCGCGAAGTACTTCATGAATTTCCTGCAGGATGAATCGTGCGGCAAGTGCTATACCTGTCGCAAAGGCACGCAGCGAATGTGGGAGATACTCGATGACATCACGCGCGGCAAAGCGACTCTGGCCGATCTCGATCTGCTGGAAGAACTCGCGCTGGTGGTCAAGGACACGACCATGTGCGGTCTGGGGCAGTCAGCGGCCAATCCGGTTCTGAGCACAATCCAATATTTCCGCGATGAGTACGAACGTCATATTCTTGACAAGCGCTGTGACGCCTTTGTCTGCAAGGACTTAGTGGGGGCACCGTGTCAGACCGCCTGCCCTCTCAACACACGAGCATGGGAGTATGTGGCCCATATCGGACGTGGCGAATACGAGCAAGCCTACACGGTAATCAGGGAAGCCAACCCGTTCCCATCGGTATGTGCCCGCGTCTGCCATCATCCGTGCGAAAGTCGCTGTCGAGCCGGACTGAGCGGCGGCGACCCGGTTGCCATTCGCAACCTCAAACGCTTCATCACCGACAGGATCGATCCTTCAACATACAAGCCACAGC
>CAZXRO010000392.1:0-2398 GCA_964642435.1 uncultured Ignavibacteriales bacterium | reverse complement strand
CGACGGGTGGATCGATATCATGGAGTCCTGTTGCAACCATGTCCATTCCAGCTCCTATTCTCAGGCCGACGCTTGACACGATAGGAACGACCAATCCGCCGCCCGCTGTGATGGCTGGATACACCTTGCCGGCGATATCATCCACGTACTCGCTTGAAAACGATGTCACGACAGCGCCAACTCCGAGTTTCGCATAGCCGAACGTGTGCAGTTGTGCCCTGAATCGTTCAGAGGCTCCAAGGAACAGCCTGGAGAGGAAGATACGATGGACACGCATCTCGACCAGGCCTTCGAAGTTCTCACTGCCGGTCGTGAAGAGAATCTGCCAGGGCACACGGCCCTCGGGCAGCAACCATAGTGCAATACCGAAGTTGTTCATGGAATTGTCATCGGTGCCGTACTCGTCATCGATGGTCGTGAGATAAGCGCCACAGACGCTTATGGCGCCGCGGAGTCGCTGCTCCTTCAGGTCACCATTGTCTCCGGCATGAGCTGATAATCCCGCCAAGAACGTGAAAACCAGCAGCGCTGCCACACCTTTCCCCGAGACACTTGCCCGGAACGTCATCCTAGCCACCTTTCGCAAGATTGTTGTGCAAAGCCCCACCTCTTGAGGCCCCATTTTGCTTGTATCCAATACTACGTCAGAATCTCTGCGTAGTCAACGTTCAAGCCTCTTGCCCGCGCCGCATGATTGCGTATATTGTGCGCTGTCAAATGAGAAACGCGTTGTGGGTTTGCTCTCAGGTGAACCCCGAGGAGGCAGTATGGAATATCGGATTGAAACTGACACAATGGGTGAAATGAAGGTCCCGGCCGACAGGTACTATGGCTGTCAGACCGCCCGTTCCAAACAGAATTTCCAGATTGGCAGCGATCGTATGCCGCCGGAGTTGATCCGCGCGATGGGCATCCTGAAGAAGGCTGCCGCGCTCGTCAACATGGAGCTCGGCACCCTGCCGAAGGAGAAGGGGGAGCTGATTGTGAAGGCCGCCGATGAAGTGATCGACGGCAAGCTCAACGACCACTTCCCGCTCGTCGTCTGGCAGACCGGCTCCGGTACCCAGACCAATATGAACACCAACGAGGTGATCTCCAACCGGGCGATCGAGATGGCTGGCGGCAAGCTGGGCAGCAAGGACCCGGTACACCCCAACGATGATGTTAACAAGGCACAGAGCTCGAATGACACCTTCCCGACCGCCATGCATATTGCGGCGGTGGAGCAGATCCACAAGCGGCTGATCCCGATGGTGACCCTGCTTCGGGATACGCTCAAGCAGAAAGCACAGGCGTTTGATGACATTATCAAAATCGGCCGTACGCACCTGATGGATGCTGTCCCGCTCACGCTGGGCCAGGAAATCTCCGGCTGGGTACATGCTTTGGATCTGGGGCTCGACCGCATCAATGATTGCCTCAAGCGGCTCTACCCGCTGGCGCTCGGCGGCACGGCGGTCGGCACCGGGCTGAATACGCATCCGGAGTTTGCGGTCAAGGCAGCCAAACAGATTGCCGATTTGACCGGCTACTCGTTTGTCACAGCCCCGAACAAGTTCGAGGCGCTGGCCACACATGATGCGATAGTGGAAGCCTCGGGTGTGATGAAAACACTGGCGTGCTCGTTGATGAAAATTGCCAACGATGTGCGCTGGCTGGCCTCCGGCCCGCGTTGCGGGATCGGCGAGCTGATCATCCCGGCCAACGAGCCCGGCAGCTCGATCATGCCCGGCAAGGTCAACCCGACCCAGTCCGAGGCGATGACGATGGTTTGCGCCCAGGTGATCGGGAACGACGTTGCGGTCAATGTGGGTGGCAGCTCCGGCAATTTTGAACTGAACGTTTTCAAGCCGGTGATGATCTACAACCTGCTGCATTCGATCCGACTGCTGGCCGATGCATGCGAGATGTTCAACAATAACTGCGCAGTTGGAATTGAGCCCAACAAGGAGAAGATCCAGTTCTTCCTGGAGAACTCGCTGATGCTGGTCACGGCGCTCAATCCGCATGTCGGCTATGACAATGCGGCCAAGATTGCGAAGAAGGCGCATGCCGACAACTCGACTCTCAAAGAGGCGGCGGTGGCGCTGGGTATCCTGACCGAGGCGGAGTTTGACGAGAAGGTGCGCCCGGAGAAGATGGTCAAGCCGCAGTAAGGCCTGATCTCATCGTGGATTAACCCGTGAATACAAGCGCCGGTGCCGACTGCAGGCGGCACCGGCGTTACTACATAAGTAAGGGACGGAACAGATGAGACCGGAAACACCGCTGTTGACGGTGGATACCATTGTACAGGCTCCCGACGGGCGGGTTGTGCTCATTCGGCGTAAGAATGATCCGTTCAGGGACCATTGGGCGTTGCCAGGCGGATTTGTGGAGATTGGCGAGACGGTTGAAG
>CAZXRO010000391.1:0-2415 GCA_964642435.1 uncultured Ignavibacteriales bacterium | reverse complement strand
GACGTTCCTGTTCAAGCACAAGATCACGGTTGATTATAAGCGGGACAAAGTGTACGTCTGGGATTAGGGCGGCGGTCGAGACCTCACTCGGCGAGACGTCCGGGACATAGGTTTCGAGCTACGGGCCTTCTCCTCACCACGACATTATCCTTGACACCGATCCGTCCCACGTCGTATGGTACTCACACAACGTTGCGGTGCCGCCAATCGGGCGGATAATAGGGAATCCGGTGTAAGTCCGGAACAGCCCCGCTACTGTAACGGCTACTTGTCGGGCAATATGCCACCCAACAAAGGGGAAGGCGCCCGGCAGGGAACGATGCCGAAGTCAGGAAACCTGCCGTGATTATATCGATTCTGGCTGCCACCGGCGCGGGCTGGTGAGCGAGTGTTATGCCGCACGGTGGTGCCGAGAAAGCAGGTCCATGCGGCGTTTTTCATGGTCCGCAGCGCCGACACGAGGGTTGTCGGCAGAGCGAATCGAATGCAACGGGGCTCAGCACACATGGGCGGTTGCGTCTCAAGAAGAGCCACCGCGGAGGGGGGGACCGCCTGTAACCTTCGTCAATGGTCATAAACACAACAGAAGAACCCACCCCAGAGGGGTGGGGCACCGGGGAAGAAGAGCCACCCGAGGCAAGCCTCGGGCCACCCCACATTTGCAGGCCATTTCTCGTTCTGTCCGTGACATCAGTCTTGTCGAGAATCCGGTGCATCTGATGGCTCTGTTGGTGTGGCTGCTGTTGGCGGCATTGCCGGCGCGAGCCTCGCAGACGGTGTGTGGGCGGGTGGTCGATGAAGCCACCGGGCTGCCGGTCGCACAGGCAGAAATTATGTTGCAGCACACCGGATGGCAGACGTATACTGACAGCGACGGCCGGTTCTGTCTTGAGCACGTCCCCGATGGCGACTACCGGGCAGTAGTCAATGCTGTCGGGCATGACAGTCCGGCCTCTTTTGATGTAACCGTTCATGACGATGTCACTCCCGAACTTCTATTTCACCTCTCACCACGTTCACACGCGCTGCCCGGAATCCGGGTAGAGGACTCAACCGCGCCGATGTCGACACGCGAGTATCGCGTAATCGAGCGCGAGCATATCCAGGGCATCCAGGCCAATGATCTTGCCGATATACTGGCCGAGGCGGGCGGGCTGTATGTTGTTCGCTCCGGCAGCGGCCAGGCCCGGGCAACCGTGCGGGGGAGCGCCAGCAAGCAGGTGTTAGTGCTGGTCGATGGGCACCGGATGAATGCAGCCTCCGATGGGGAGTTTGACCTGAGCTCCATTCCAGCCGAGATGATCGAGCGCGTGGAAGTGTATACCAGCGGCGCGGCGGCTGAGTTTGGTCCCGATGCGCTGGCGGGCGCAGTGAATGTCATTACCCGGGTGGCGCGTTCGGCGGATCCGCTGGCAATCGAGTGGGCGCTTGGCGGTGGCGACTGGGGGACCAATCGCGTGGCTGCCAGTGTGAGCAGCCCGCTCCAGGCGGAGTCGTTCGATGTGCGCGGGGCGTATGTCCGCCAGGCTACCGATGGCAACTATCCGTTCGCTTACACAGTCGATGACGCCGCGACGGTTCACACCGGTCAGAGAGTGAACAACTCGGCAGAGAGCTCCAGTTGGTTTATCTCCGGTCGTTGGCGGGCGACCGATAGGTTGATGCTGGATTTCTCCGGCCAGGTCTATGACAGCGAAAACGGGTTGCCCGGGCGAGCCGTGGATCAGGACAGCAGCAGTTTCCGCACCGATGATCGTGTCATTGTTGGGGCCAGCGGTCGGCTGCACCTGGGAGGGCAAGCCGAACTGCTGGCACGAGCCGGCTGGACCACGCTCGAGCAGCACTTTGAGGACCCGACCGATCCCAACCCCTTCACCGGCATGAACAGCGACTACACCAACGATGTGCTCACGGCCGGGATATTGCTGGATGCCTCGCCGTGGACGAGACAGACCGTTCGCGCCGGAGTCGATCTGCAAACGGATGTGCTCAAGCACACAGATCACCTTCGCGAGTCGGGGAGCCTGGGCCGAACAAGACGGACCAATGTCGGCGTATTCGTGAAATCCGAGCAACTAATTGACATAGCCGCAACCGGCATTATCGATCGGATTACGCTGCGACCCTCGGTGCGCGTGGATACCTATGACTCCGATGCCACTGCTGACAATGACAACGCCTCCGGCGACAGTGAGGGCCGTAGCTGGTCGCCGCACTTAGGACTGGGAGCAAGCCGACAGGTTGGCGATTGGCTTCATCTGTCAGCCGATGCGTCCTATGGGCGGTCGTTCCGGTTGCCCCAGGCGAACGCGCTGTTCTGGCAGGGAGATGCCATGGCGCGCGGCAATCCGGACCTTCGCCCCGAGAGGGCGGAGCAGTCCGAGGCGGGGCTGAGCCTGCTGGTGACCCCGCCAC
>CAZXRO010000390.1:0-2455 GCA_964642435.1 uncultured Ignavibacteriales bacterium | reverse complement strand
CCCCACCGCCGAAGCAGCCTATCAGTCACTTCACGATGCGTATGAATCAGGGCGCATTCCGTATACCCAGTTGCTTGAAGCTGAGCGATCGCTGAATGAGTTGCGAAACGAGCATAACGATATGCTCCTGGAGCTTCATCAGCGGACTATCGAGCTGGAGCGCCTCACCGGGGTCACCCTGCGTATAGACAAGGAGAACTAAACCATGATGTATAGACTACTGATTCCGTTGCTGGCTGTCCTGATGTTGTGGGTACACGCGGCTGGCCAGTCGCACCTGCACGAGGACCATGATCATGACAACGACCATGATAGCGCTCACCTTGACACAATGGCCCAGAACGTTCATGACCACGAGGGACATGATCACGGCGAGGAATTCACGATCACGCTGTCACCTCAGGCCGTCACGATGGCAGGTATCGAGATATCTACAGCTGGGCGGGGAGCCATTGCGACCGTCATCGAGCTTCCCGGAGAGGTCGGTTTCGATCAGGACAAACTGGCTCATATCGCACCCCGGTTTCCTGGAATTGCCCGGAAAGCGCACTACAATATCGGTGAATTTGTCGAGGCCGGCAGTACCGTGGCCATTGTCGAGAGTAATGAGAGCATGAATACGTACGAGATCAAGGCCCCCATCTCCGGGTGGGTGATCGACAAACACATCACCCCGGGCGAGTTCGTCTCCGGCGAGAACAGCATCTTCGTGCTCGCCGACCTCTCCACTGTCTGGATCAATCTGGCCGTTTACCCACGAGACATCGACCGTGTCAACAAGGGTCACAAGGTCCGGATCAAAGCGATCGGGTCACCACAGATGACAACTGGCACCATTGACTACATCACGCCGCTGGTCGACCTCCGCACACGCAGTGCCACTGCCCGCGTCACTCTGCCGAATCCCCAACAGAAATGGCGGCCCGGCACCTTCGTCACGGCAACCATTGCGACCCCGGGCCAGGCCGAGACGTTGATTGTCGAAAAGCAGGCGGTTCAGTATCTCGATGAGCGACCGGTGGTCTTCGTTGTCGATGGCCCAAACACATTCAAGCCTGTGGATGTCACGATCGGCGACAGCGACCCGGAATTCGTTCAAATCCTCAGCGGCTTGCCCGAAAGCGCCAGATACGTATCCGCGGGAGCGTTTGATCTGAAGGCGCAAATCGTAACCAGCAACATGGACCCCCACGCCGGGCACGGCCACTAATGAGGGGAGTTGCGCCATGAATTCATTCTTTCGACTGGTTCTCCGTAACCGCCTGATTGTCGTCGTCCTGGCTATTGGTGTCGTCGCCTTCGGGGCCTTCAGCTATCAACGTCTGCCAACCGATGCGTTCCCCGACATCTCACCCGTGATGGTGCCGGTATTCGCAGAGGCGCACGGTATGGCACCGGAGGAGATTGAACGTCTTATCACTTTCCCTATCGAGTCGGCCATGAACGGTCTGCCGGGCGTGCAATTGATCAAGTCCACCTCGGCCTTCGGCTTGGCTGTGATATACATCTTCTTCGACGACGAGGTCGACATCTACTTCGCCCGGCAGATTGTCGCCGAGCGCCTCGCCGCCGCCTCAGGTGAACTCCCGCCGCTGCATGAACAGCCGGGCCTGGGGCCGATCTCCACCGGCTTGGGAGAAGTGTTGATGTACTATATCGAGGCAGACAGCACCGTCGACACCGGGGGCAAACCGCTCGATGCTTACCTTCGGGAGATCAACGACTGGGTGATCAAGTACCAACTGCAAACCGTCCCCGGGGTGACCAAGATTCTCTCCATGGGCGGCCACGTTCTCCAATACGAAATCACTGTTGATCCATTCGCGCTCAACAAGTTTGACCTGGGACTAAAGGACATAGTCGAGGCCATCAATAACAACAATCGCAATGCCGGGGGGCAGTTCCTGGTCATTGGATCCGAGGAATATCTGGTCAGGGGGATCGGCTTGGCGAAAGGCCGTGATGACCTGAGCAATATACAACTAATGGTTGTCGAGGGTACGCCCATTCGCATTGGCGATGTTGCCGATGTCAATTTCGGACGCGAGATCCGTCGCGGGGTTGTTACGCTCAACGGCGAGCAGGATGTCGTCGCGGGAATAGTCATGAAACTCTATGGCACCAACACGTCCGATGTGATTACGGAGCTGAACCAGCGAATTCCTGAGGTGCAGCGATCTCTCCCGCAAGGCGTGCACCTGGTTCCCTACTACGATCAGGGAGCGCTGGTGGACAACGCCGTTTCAACCATGCGCGATGCGCTGCTGAAAGGCGCCTTGCTGGTAATTCTGGTTCTGGCGCTCTTTTTGGGCAACGTACGCAGCGCTTTCATTGTCGCTCTCGCCCTTCCTGTCTGTGCTCTGGTCGCTGTGATCTTCATGGGACTATCGAACATGTCGGCCAATCTCATGTCACTCGGTGGAATCGCCATTGCGATCGGCATGCTTGGCGATGC
>CAZXRO010000389.1:0-2465 GCA_964642435.1 uncultured Ignavibacteriales bacterium | reverse complement strand
CCGGTATCCCGGTTTTCAACACGGTTGAGGAAGCGGTTGCCAAGACGAAGGCGAACGCCTCGGTGATCTATGTCCCGCCGCCGTTTGCGGTCGATGCCATTTACGAGGCGGTCGATGCGGGTATCAAGCTGGTTGTGTGTATAACGGAAGGCGTGCCGGCCAATGATATGATGAAAGTCTATCCCTATGTGAAGGAAAAGGGAGCACGCCTGATCGGACCGAACTGCCCGGGTTTGATTTCGGTGGACCAGTGCAAAGTAGGCATTATGCCGGGCAATATCGTCAAGAAAGGTAATGTCGGAGTGGTGTCGCGCTCGGGCACCTTGACCTATGAGGCTATCTGGGCATTGACAAGTGCCAATATGGGCCAGACGACGTGTATCGGTATCGGTGGCGACCAGGTGATTGGCACGAACTTCATCGACGTGATGGAAGCCTTCGAGGCGGACAGCGCGACCAAGGCGATCGTGATGATTGGCGAGATCGGCGGTTCTGATGAAGAGGATTGCGCCAGGTTCATCAAGAAGAACGTCACCAAGCCGGTGGTTGCATTTATCGCCGGTCAGACGGCTCCTCCGGGCAAGCGGATGGGCCATGCCGGTGCGATCATTTCCGGCGGCAGTGGCACCGCGGCCGACAAGATCAAGGCGTTGAACAAGGCCGGGATACCGGTCGCGGGATCGCCGACGGAGTTGCCGGAGTTGTTGACCGAGCAGATCAAGAAAGCCAAGGGCTCGACCAAGACGACGAAGAAGACAACAAAGAAGACAGCTACGAAGAAGACAGTTGCGAAAAAGACTGCCAAGAAGACGGCGGCCAAAGGCAAAAAGAGAAAATAGGCGACTGCATGCAGTCAGCCCCAAGTACGTATTCTCATACACCGAGGAGACAGCATGGCTGAATCAAAGACAGCCGGTAGTGGCCAGACGAAGGCGGCCAAGAGCAAGTACGACTATACCAACGGTCCACCTCCGGTGAGCATTAATCTGGAGTGGTGCAAGGCCTGCAACATCTGTATCGCTTTGTGCCCGACACAAGTCTTCGAGCCCAACAGGGATGGCAAGCCGGTTCTGGCCCGTCCGGAGGCGTGCACGCAGTGCACGGTATGCTGGACCCACTGTCCCGATTTTGCGATAACCTCGAACTACAAGTAAGAAGGGATAGATGATGTCAGCACCCTCCCGCAAATTACTTCTGGGCAACGAAGCCTGTGTGCAGGGGGCTATCTATGCCGGCATGCGGTTCTATGCCGGTTATCCGATCACTCCCTCGACCGAGGTCGCCGAAGGTTGCTCCCGTGAGTTGCCGAAGATCGGCGGTCGGTTTATCCAGATGGAAGACGAGATTGCCTCGATGGCCGCCATTATCGGCGCCAGTGTCGCGGGGATGAAGTCGATGACAGCGACTTCGGGTCCCGGACTGTCGCTGATGGTGGAAAACATTGGGTATGCCTTCATGACCGAAACACCCTGTGTCATTGTCAACGTGCAGCGTGGCGGTCCCTCGACCGGTTTGCCGACCAAGGTGAGCCAGTCAGACACGATGCAGGCGCGTTGGGCGCCGCATGGCGACTACATTTCTATCGCGCTGGCCCCCTCCACCATTCCTGAGACACTTACGGAGACAATCCGTGCCTTCAATCTGGCTGAGCGGTTCCGCACGCCGGTGATCTTGCTTCTGGACGAGGTGATTGGCCACTCGCGCGAGTTGGTCAATATCCCCGAGCCGGGAGAGTACGAGATTGTCGATCGCATCAAGGCGACTGTCAAACCGGAGGAGTTTCAGCCGTTTGCATTGACAGAGAACGGTGTGTCCCCGATGGCCGGGTTTGGCGAGGGGTATCGGTTCCACACTACAGGTCTGACGCATGATCCGAACGGGTTTACGACGAACCGTCCGGACGAGATACAGGTGAAGCTCGACAAACTCCACAAGAAGTTCCATGGCTACGAGTCCGAAATGTGGAGCCTTCGCACCGAGTATATCGATGACGCCGATGTGATCTTCATTTCCTATGGATCTGTCTCTCGCGCGGCGCTTCAAGCGGTGCAGCTGGCCCGCTCGGTCGGCGCGAAAGTGGGGACGATCCAGCTCAAGACGATCTGGCCGTTCCCTGATCAATTGCTGTTGGATTACTGCAGCAAGTGTCAGAAGGTGATTGTGGCCGAGTTGAATATGGGCCAGATCGTGCAGGAGATCCGACGGGTGATGCCAGGCAAAGAGATTCACACGATCCAGCGGTACGATGGAGAACTCCTCACACCCACCCAGTTGCTGGAGAAACTCGAGGAGGTGATATAATGGCCACCGCGACCAAGTCAGCAAAAGAGCAGAAATCAGATGTCATCCTGAAGTATCTCAGGCCAAAGAAGAAGTTCCCCTCGGTGTGGTGCGCGGGTTGCGGTAACGGTATCGTGATGAGCGCAATCATCCGGGCGGTGGACCGCCTGGGGTACGACCGCAAT
>CAZXRO010000388.1:0-2471 GCA_964642435.1 uncultured Ignavibacteriales bacterium | reverse complement strand
TCTATATTGAGATTCGACGCCACAAAATCGGTCAGCTTCGAAGATGTATCCTGGTTGATCGCAGAGACATGAAACTCCTCAGTCAGATATGGGGCCAGCTCCACCAGCTTCTTGATGCGCTCCATGAAGTTGCGACGCAGCGCCTCCAGCTTGGTAGTGTCGCCCTCAACCTCCTCGAGCTCCTCCACCTCAGCCTGCAGAAACGGGCTTTTTGAGGCGTGGCGCCTCATTTTGATCCGGGCCAGTCCCTGGATCAGAAAACGGACCGTGCCATCGGGGAATCGCAACATCTTGAGAATGTTGCCGGAACAGCCAACCTCGTGCAGGTCATCGAACCCCGGCTTCTCCACCGAGGCATCCTTCTGCAAGAATAACCCGATCCGCGAGCCGCGCATCAGCGCGTCGTCGACCAGCTTGGTCTGCTCCGCATCCTGTATCATCAACGGTACCACCAGATACGGGTATACAATTGTCCCTTTCAGCGGGAGCACCGGTAGAGTTTCGACCTTGGATTCCTGATCAGTTACCATACTCACTGGTATCTTCATTCCTTTCGTGGCGTGTTTCGGTCGTGTCGAGGCATATGCTCAGCGCCCCGCCACGAGTACTATACTGATAAACAAAGATGCTAAGTGCTGTTGTTTCAAGAAAAAAACAGATGCTACTCAGACGTTGAAGCGGAACAGGATCTCATCGCCATCCTGGACGATGTACTCCTTGCCCTCCACCCTGATCTTCCCGGCGGCGCGGAGTTCGCCCTGGGTGGGGTATTTCAGGTAGTTTTCCCAGCGGGTCACCTCGGCCCGGATAAACCCGCGAGCAATATCGGAGTGAATGGCACCCGCGGCCTGTTGTGCGGTACTGCCGGCCTTGATGGGCCAGGCCCGGACTTCCTTTTCACCTGCAGTCAAGAAGGATATCAGACCCAGCAGTGCGTATGATTTCTGGACAACCTTATCTACCGCAGGGGTAGTGATCCCCAGTTCCTGCATGAACATCTCGCGCTCTTCACCTTCGAGCTCCACCAACTCCATCTCGATCGCACCACAGATCACCGCCACATCCCGCTTACCCGGCTGGATCCACTGGTCATACTCCTGCGCTATCTGATCGGCCCGGGCAATATCCTCTTCGGCGATATTGAGCACAATCAGAGCCGGCTTCATGGAAAAGAAAGCATAGCCACGCAGAGCTTTCCTCTGTTCGGGGGTCCATGCAAGTTCTATCAGCGGCTGCTCTGCCTCAAGGTGCGCCAGGCACCGCTCGAGCAACTCAATATCGGCGGCCTCGGACTTGTCACCGGTCAGCTTCACCTTACGCCGCTTCTTCTCAAGATTGTTCTCGACCACCACCTGGTCGGCTATCAGCATCTCATCAATCAGGTTCCGAAGCGTGCCCTTCGGATCGGCATCGGGACTGAACGCATCGATCACCAGCACCAGTGCGTCCATCAACCGCAAGTCCGGGTTGATTTCAGCGGCAGCCGCCCGCTTGCCCGCTCCCTTGAACCCGGGCGCATCGAGAAACTCGATCTCGGCATACGTGATCTTCTTGGGATGGACAATCTCGGCCAGCTTATCTACACGTTCATCCGGAACTTTGATGATCGCCCGGTGTGACGATTGTGAGAAATCACCTACCGACTCGGTCTGGCCGGCGGCGGCGTTGAAGACAGTTGTCTTTCCGCTCTGCGGAGCTCCTATAATGCCTAATTTCATAGCCGGGAAGCTAAGCGATCATCGCCCGTTTAGCAAGTCACACCTTGGTCTTTTTGCGCCCCTTATCTGTGCGCACAAGGCCCCTCAGTACCTTGAGATTCTCGATATCCTCAATAAGCTCTGGCCCCTTCGGCGTCTCGAGTATCATGGGAACAGCCTGCAATCGAGGATCATTGACAAGGGTGGCAAAGCCCTCAAGCCCAATAAACCCCTTTCCGATATGCTCATGACGATCGCGCCTGGCCCCCAACGGTTTCTTGCTGTCGTTCATGTGAACAATGCGCAGCCTCGGCAATCCGATCACAGCATCAAACGCATCGATAGTCTGACGGTACTCCTTGCGCGGAGCAAGCGCATATCCAGCCGAGAAGACGTGACAGGTATCAAGACAGACACCAACTTTCGCCTCGTTCTCGACCATATCGATAATCTCAGCCAAGTGCTCGAAACGATAACCAAGATTAGAACCCTGTCCGGCTGTCGTCTCAAGCAGCAGCGTGACCTCGTTTTCTGGCGAAAGACGGTCGAACATCATGTTGACCGCCTCGGCCACCTTGCGAAGTCCGGGTGTCTCGCCACTCCCGACATGACTGCCCGGATGCAGGACTAAGTTGGGAATACGAAGAGTCCGGCAGCGTTCCATCTCCTCAATCAACGAATCCAGCGAGCGCTCAAACAGCACCGGATCCGGCGACGCGATGTTGATCAAATAGCTGCTATGCGCCGTGGCAACAGCAATACCGGTTTCTTCAA
>CAZXRO010000387.1:0-2492 GCA_964642435.1 uncultured Ignavibacteriales bacterium | reverse complement strand
GTATCCGACAAACTGAAAGGGCTTGACATAATACATAGCAGCGGTGGGGCACCGGCACTGAAACAACCTGTTTCCTATCTCCGGTCTATACCCCCGGTCCCGTGCAATCTGTCAGAAAAATCAACCGAAACTGGTGAACTTGAATCCATATTGTTGGTTACACTTAGCAATCACCGGATGTACCCGGACAGAAGGCAGAAATTGGGCAGACGCGACGGTAGATTCTGCCCCGAAGATTATATGACGGGAAATGCCATGGCATCAGAAGTCCTTTTCAGAAAAGGCCAGCGGGTCAAGACCCGAAAGAGCCTGAAAGAATTCACCTACCTGGGATGTCCAATGACC
Source organism: uncultured Ignavibacteriales bacterium (assembly GCA_964642435.1). Classification (GTDB taxonomy): domain Bacteria; phylum Zixibacteria; class MSB-5A5; order GN15; family FEB-12; genus WJKG01. The sequence continues at coordinate 2,147 of CAZXRO010000387.1, read as the reverse complement.
AATAACCGGTCTCCCTGGTGTTTCCGCATGTGCAGACCGAATGCCGACGGAACCGGGCTGTGTGGCCGAGTGGCCCCTCATGGACTCAAGAGCCGTATTCAGCAGGGAATCGAGGATTTCAAGAAGAGACAGGCTGACTCATCGACCTTGCTTCGCTACCAACAACCGACCCGGGGCGAAGAGGGCTGATCAGCCGGATCAGAGTAACGCGACCATGTCACTTGCCTCCTGATTCTTAGTTCTATGGTAAAGCCTGTCTTTCTGCATACTCCTCTCGTGCCGATGCCGAGAACCTCAGTGTTCCCCGGTCGCAAAACGCCGCTTGTCACCCCCGGCTTTTCGGAACTGAGGGTGGTTGCACCACGTTTATCTATCAACCTGTAACTGCGCAATTTGAACATCGCCGCCTATGCCAGCCATTCCCTTAGGATGCAGCCGGTTTGAAGTATCGGTGGCGTATGGAGGATGTAAGTGAGTACCACCGGATCGGACAAGCCCGGGCGTGTCAATCGCCTGATTAACAGTAATTCCCCCTATTTGCTCAGCCATGCCCACAACCCGGTGGACTGGTACGAGTGGGGCGAAGACGCGCTCCAGAAGGCACAGACCGAGGATAAGCCGATCTTCCTGTCGATTGGCTATGCCGCCTGCCACTGGTGCCACGTGATGGAGCGCGAGAGTTTCGAGAGCGAGGAGATCGCCGAGCTGCTCAACGAGCACTTTGTTTCGATCAAGGTCGATCGCGAGCAGCGGCCGGATCTGGACCAGATATACATGTCGTTCACGACTGCCATGACCGGCAGCGGGGGCTGGCCAATGTCAGTCTTCCTGACGCCGGGTTTGAAGCCGTTCTTTGCTGGTACGTATTTCCCGCCGCAGGATGCCTATGGCCGGCCGGGATTTCGGACGGTGCTGGAGCAGATCGCGCAGGTGTATCGGGAGGACAAAGAGCGCGTGGTATCCTCGGCAGACATGATATTCGAGCAGGTGTCCGATCGCCTGAGCCAGAGCGGGCGCACCGGGGCCATGAGCGCCGAGACCGTGAAACAGGCGGCCGAGGCGATGCTGGGCGGGGTCGACAAGACGTTCGGAGGAATCGGCCAGGCGCCGAAGTTCCCTCATGCGCTGGAGCAATCGCTGTTTCTGCGGCAGTACCAGAGGACCGGCGACCTGGCGTACCTGAACGCGGCCGCGGGGGCGCTCAAGGGCATGGCCCGCGGGGGGATCTACGATCACCTTGGTGGCGGGTTCGCGCGCTACTCAGTGGACCGTCAGTGGCTGGTGCCGCATTTTGAGAAGATGCTCTATGACAACGCCTTACTGGTGCCGGTGTACGCTCAGGCATATCGGGTGACCAGAGAGGATGACTACCTGCGGATAGTCACACAGACGCTGGATTTCATCATGCGCGAGATGACCGAGCCGGGTGGTGGGCATTACTCTGCGATCGATGCCGACAGTGAGGGAGTCGAGGGGAAGTTCTACACGTGGGAGAAGCGCGAGATTGATGGGTTGCTGGGTGAGGATGCCGGGGCCTTCTGTCGCTATTTCAATGTAACCGACGAGGGGAATTTCGAGGGTCGGAATATTCTGCACGTGAGCCCTGAATCCGACCGAATGCGACAGGAGATGGACAAGGCAGCACTGGATGAGTTGCTGTCGCGTGCGCGGATGACGCTGATGACTGAGCGGGACAGCCGGGTGCGGCCGATCACCGACGACAAGATTCTCAGTTCGTGGTCGGGGCTGGCGATTCGAGCGTTTGCTGTTGGCTACCAAGTGACGATGCAACAGCGGTATTTGACTCAGGCGATCACAACGGCGGAGTTCATCCGTGATACGATGTACGTGGACAGAAAGCTGGGACACGCATACCGCGAGGGTAAGGCCTCCGAGGGGGAGTTTCTCGAGGACTACGCCTTCCTGGTTTGGGGACTGCTGGAGTTATACCAGAGCGACTCCTCGCGCGATAATGCCCGCTGGGTTACCTGGGCTCGCAAGCTGACCGACCGGGCGATGAAACTGTTTACCGACGAGCAGATGAATTTCTACCTTCGTCCGGAGGGGCAGTCTGATCTGATTATGCGTCCGAAGGATGAGACCGATGCCTCGTTGCCGGCGCCCGGCTCGATCATGATCGACAACCT
>CAZXRO010000386.1:0-2493 GCA_964642435.1 uncultured Ignavibacteriales bacterium | reverse complement strand
CGAGTACTTCACGGTCGTCAGTGACTCCACTCGTCTGGGCGTGAACGCCCGGAAGAAGCTGGACGAACTGCTTGACTTTCCTGATTCCTCTCCTGCTGCCGAGGAGGTCCTTCGTGAATACGCAACAGGTGACTCAGTACAGCTTCCGGCGGTGGAACTGCTGTCCTCGCATTACCTGAAGAAGGATCGTTTTGACAAGGCCTTCCGGTTTGCCCTGGTGCATGATTCGCTGAGTGGTCAGAATGGGCGATCACTGGTGATGTTCATGCGTCGCTGTCAGGACCGTCTGATGTATGCGGAGACGGCGGAGCTTGGCCGGTACGTGCTGAAGCACTATGACACGCTTCGTCATTCAGAGCAGGCGCGGTTCATGCTGGCCGAGGCTTACACCAGTTTGGGGCTTTTTGACACGGCTATGGCTCACTACGATACGATCGCCGCGACATATCCGCAGATGCCCGACAAGTCTATGGCGATGTATCAGAAGGGGCGCATCCTGCTGGATTATCTGAACCGTCCCGATGCTGCCCTGGAGCTTTTTGACTCGGTTGCCACACACTACCGGGGTGGGGAGGGGTTTGTCCGCTCACAGCTTGCGATTCCCTATTGTCATTTGCGTCAGGGACGGCTGGGACAGGCGCAGAACGCCTTCCAGACGCTGCTTAAGCGCCGCTTGACTCCGGACATGACCGAAGAAGTGATGTACCACATGGCGCTGATCAAATTCTTCGGCAAACAGCCGGATTCGGCGCGCACCGCCCTGAACCGGATTTTGGTGGAGTATCCGGACGGGTTTTTTGTCAATGATGCTGTCGGGTTGCTTATGGTGATGGATGAGGCCGAGGAGGCCGACACGCTGCTGTACGACTATTCCAACGCGTTGTTGTTTGAGCAGATGCGTCAGTACGATTCGATGATCGTGAAGCTGGAGAGCGTGGTAGCCGCTGAGAACAAGGCGCTGGCCGATGTGGCTCTGTATCGGTTGGCGAGGCTGAGTTTCGACCATCTTGATACAGCCGCAGCGATGGGCTATGTGGAGCGGTTGATCAGTGAGTATCCGGAGTCCTACTACACTCCGTTTGGTATGAAGGCGCGCGCAGATTACCTGAAGGCTGATCCGGACCGGCGCGATGAGGCTGCCGAGATTTATCGTGATCTACTGAAGAATCATCCCAACTATCCCTTTTCATCTGAAGTCCGCGAGACACTTCGTCAACTCGATATCGACCAGAGTATCGGCTAACGGCATGACCGGCGGCAGGTAACGATGGCCGAGCCGGCGTTTTATAAACTCTTTGGCCGACAGAATTTAGGGGTTGAGATTTGCTCTCCCCGTGTTATATTTCGACCCGTACTGAACCAGGCGGAGTATAACAGGCAGAATCAGCCAGTTTGTTCAAGCAGGTTATCTGTCTATCTTAACGGAGGATGTTTTGTCCACATCGCCATCTGTGCCCAAACCGGGTTTTGATCGTACCAATGCCTTTATTGCTGCCGGCGTCTTCCTGATATCGTTTATCGTGTACGCGATGACGGTACAGCGCACCTTTTCCTTCTGGGACTGCGGTGAGTTTATTGCCAGTGCAGCCATTCTGGGAATCCCGCATCCTCCGGGTACTCCTTTGTTTATCATTCTTGGTCGTATCATTTCGGTGATTCCGTTTGTCGAGGACATCTCTCACCGGATCAACTATTTGTCGGTTATCGGCTCGGCGTTGACCGCCATGTTCAGCTATTTGCTGACAGTTCGTCTGGTCGGGTACTTCTTCGGTGAGAAGCGTTACGACAAGGTGAATCGGTTCATTGCGTACATCGGAGGTATTGCAGGCGGGCTGTTTGTGGCCTTCTCGGATACCAACTGGGCTAACTCGGTCGAGGCCGAGGTATACGGACTGGCGCTGGCCATGTCGGTCGCGATCGTCTGGTTCACGGTGCGCTATTTCGAGCAGCGGGGAACCGATGCCGCAACTATTTCTATGATGATGGCGGTGTATCTGGCCGCGCTTGGTATCGCGGTGCATATGACAGTGTTTCTGGTGTTTCCGGTGTGCGCGATCTTCTTCGTACTCAAGCGCTCGGCCACGGTTCGTCATTGGGCCATCCTGTGCGGGTTCATTGTAATCGAGTTGGCACTGATTTTCATCCTGTCTTATGGTCCGGGTGAGGCGGGACATTTCTATCTGATTACGGCTCTGTTGGGAATTGGCTTGGTGGTATTGCTCTACAAGCAGATCCGCTGGGGCATTCTGATCGCGCTGGCCTCCATCGGCAGTGTCATGATGTCGTTCACCGTTTACGCTGAGGTTCTTCCGGTTGTCGTCGCCGTGCTGGTGATACTTGGTTTAATCAGCAAGAAGTACAATTTGAGTATCAACTGGAAGGGCGGGCTGTTGCTGGTGCTGGTTGCCTTCATCGGGCTGAGCGTTCATTTCTTCATTCCGATCCGCTCGGAGCTGAATCCGAGAATTGATGAGAATAACCCCTCACGCGATT
>CAZXRO010000385.1:1085-2493 GCA_964642435.1 uncultured Ignavibacteriales bacterium | reverse complement strand
TGCCGGCACAGCATCACTTGCAAATGCAACCCTGCAGTTCGATCTGCCTGAGGATCTGGGATCACTTGACTGAACTCCCCCCCCATGTCCGCAGCCCTCGGGACCACTACAACCCATAGCCCTTCCTCACAGCCTCCTCCAATCCGGCAATCTCGTCCTCGGTCAGGGACGGGAAGTAGCTCTTTCGCTTACTGCCGGACACGTGGCCTTTTCCCTGGAGACAGAGCCGTATGAACAGGTCAATCTGGCGATCCGGTAGGTCGACAACTCCTTGCATACTCCGCTTCGTCTCATCATAGCTAACCAGGAAATCCAGCTCGGGTTTGAGCTCGGTGTCGATTGTTGCATCTACGAAGTTGAAGAGTGCCTCGACCTGAGCCGTCAAGTCCATGTACGCATACCACCGCCAGGTGTCGTTCTCGACAGTCAGTCTCCCCTCCTCGTCGAGTACATAGTCCACCAGGGGCATGAGCTGACTTGAGAAGGCCTCCAACGATTGGTCGTAATATGCCATATTCTTGAGCATCGATGCCGAGACCGGGAACACAACACCGGGGGGCGTGAATCCGCGACGGGCGAGAACATTGTGAATCAGGAACCGGTGGATGCGACCGTTGCCATCATCGAACGGATGCAGATATACGAACCCATATGCTACGATAGCCGCGTGAACAACCGATGAGACGCCACCGGATTCCAGTCTCACGTGTGTTTGTATGAGATCAGACATGAGATTTCCGATGTCCTCCGGCTTTGGGGGGACGAAATGGATCCTCTCTTGTCCCAATGCAACAGATTCGCCAACGTAATTCTGGTCCTGTCGGTAGTCCTTATCTCGGAAACGGTTGTCCACAATCTGGTTCTGCAACTCCACCAGCTTCGGCTTGGTGAAGAAATCCTCTCTTTCGGCAAGTCGAAGCATGGATACGAAGCGCTCCACTCTGGACGTGGAAGGTCTGTCACTTTCGATCTCAAAGGAGGACTTCGTTTCTTTCGTGTACAGGTAGGAAGCCGCCCTCCTGAAGACCTCGGGTCGGTACTCAGCAACGAGCTCTTGAGCTTTCGCTTTGAGATCGGCGGTCTCGTAGTCAGAGATCGTCTGGGTTCGTCGGACGGTTGGGCAGAAGCCGCGGCGTCCGAGCAGGTTGTCCTTGATACGGTGGCGCCTGGAGCTCCTGGGATTTGAAACGGTGTAGTATTCCTTCGTATCCAGAAGATTGACATAGTTGCCTTGTTTCAGATCATCTATCTCAAGCAACCGGCCGGTGAGAAACTCAAACAGGAACCATATCCGTCGCGCATATTTACCGGTCGGCTTAGACCGAATGTACTCGACGATTTCGCCTTCGGGAATGGCATCGAACAGAGTCATCAGAACCGCAAGATTCGTTCCATCGTACTTCAACGC
>CAZXRO010000385.1:0-1075 GCA_964642435.1 uncultured Ignavibacteriales bacterium | reverse complement strand
TGCTGGGTAGATTTCATCTGTCGTTCTGCCATTCGACTCGACCCTGTGAGTAGTCCCCTGTGCCACCTTCGATGTATGATCAGGCGGAATCACGTCGACGCCGAATCTTCGAATCAATGCCTGGTATCCTGCCGGCCGTGTCGCGGAACAGCCCACCCTATTACCTGCCATAGGAACGCTCGATAAATCGTTGCAAAGCCATAGTTATTATTATATATTCGGCGTTATCCGATTAATTGTTACAAGACTTCTGCGTCCGTACACGAGGAATAGTCAAGAAACAGTTACAAGTCAAGAATAATCATTACATTTTGGCTGTTTCCACTAATAACAGTTACGAACACAGAAACAACCGTGCGTCAGCAAATTCATCTTTGTCCCGAAACTCGGGAATTGCACGACCATATGCAGCAAACACTTGCCTCAGAGTGCCCTACCCGCTAACCTATCCCTTTTGCACCCCCCAACCCCGAAAGGCACACACCCATGTTCTCTGCCCTCAAACCAATGATCAAGAGAGCCCTCAAGGACCTCTCGCCCAAAGAGCGCGATGAGCTTATCGATGACCTCCTGCCGCAACTCTTCGAGAATATGTCGCCCGAGGACCGCATCAAACTCATCGCCAGAATCACCGGCCTCGCCGCCGACGGCCTCTCCGAGTCCGACCGCGCCCAACTGCTCAAGGACCTCACCGGCGCGCTGAAATGACCGGCAGCACACCGCTGTCCATTGCCGCTTGACAGCCTCCGCCCGGCAACGTATACATCGACGACACTAACGAACACCACAAAACCCTCCAGCCGGGGAAACACCATGCAGCTCGTGCTCGCCACCAACAACACCGACAAAATCCGCGAAATCAAACACCTGCTCGATGATCTCCCGGTCACCATCATGACCCGCGATGATTTCCTCGACTTCCCCGACCCCGAGGAAACCGGCTTCACCCTTGAGGACAACGCCCGGCTGAAAGCACGCGCGATCAGCGAGTTCACCGGCCTGCCGGCGCTGGCCGATGATTCCGGGCTGGAGGTCGATGCACTCGCCGGTGCCCCCGGCGTCTATTCGAGCCGCT
>CAZXRO010000384.1:0-2503 GCA_964642435.1 uncultured Ignavibacteriales bacterium | reverse complement strand
CCGGCGGCCAGATGTCAAAGGCAACCCCGCGCGGTTCGACCGCCAAGTTCGCTGCTGCCGGCAAACCCCTGGCCAAGAAAGACCTGGGCATGATGATGATGGCCTACGGCAATGTCTATGTCGCCCAGATCGCCCTCGGCAAGAGCCACAACCAGACGGTCAAGGCACTCGTCGAGGCCGAACGATACAAGGGTCCCTCGCTCATTATCGCCTACGGCCAGTGTATCGCTCACGGTATCAATATGACGACCGGTATGGATCAGGCCGCCAAGGCGGTTGACTCCGGCCACTGGATGCTCTACCGCTACAATCCGGACCTGATCGCCGAGGGCAAGAATCCGCTTCAACTCGACAGTAAGGCGCCCACCATGCCCTTCGAGGAATACGCCTACAGCGAGAACCGCTATCGTACCCTCAAGGCTCAGAATCCGGAGCGGGCCAAACACTTGATCGAACTCGGACAGCGCGACTGCGAATTCCGCTGGAATCTCTATTCGCAGCTGGCCAAGCTCGACTACGCTATGGGCAAGTCCGAGAAGTAGTCGAACAACTTCTCAAACGCGGTTCATGGCTCATTCAACAGCCAGCGATGCGGGCGGGCCGAACAGGTCCCGCCCGCTTTCATTTCCCGCAGCAGCGAGGATTTCAGCTAATTGAGTCCCGAACCAGCCACCGCCAACAGAGTATAACTCAATAATATCGCCACTCCGGCCGATTCCATTATTATGCCAACGACTGTATTAACTGGTTGACAGACAACAGCTACGAGTGTTATTCCATGGTCAGTATGTAGATTGAATCATATACGGGAGACAAAAACTTGAAATCGCCAAAACTAATGTGTCTACTGCTTGTGGGCCTGATGGCCCTCACCGCGCCTGCCATCCTCGCTCAGGAAAAATTGCCCGCCGATCAGGCAGGCGAAATCGGAGATCCCAAGGGCAAAATTGCCTTCATCCGCGAGGGCGATATCTGGATCATGAACGCCGATGGATCCGTCCAGCAGGAAATGGTCCAGGTGACCAATGCCGATGGCCGCGTGTGCTGGAGCCCCGACGACAAACAGGTGATGTTCACTCGCTCCGGAATGGTCGATGTCAAGGGACCGGACCTCCTCGGTGGACGCCATAAGGTCTATGATCTGTTCGTCGGCACCATGGACAGCCTCTACGCCAACAACCGTCTCTTCTGGCACCGCGTCACCACCGATATGGGAAGCCGCGACCCTGAATACCACCCCGATGGCAGCCGGGTGATCTTTTACAAAGACATGTACGCCAATGATGTCAATGCCGTCGAACCCAACTACCAGATCTGTACCATGGCCCCCGATGGCAGCTTCCCCAAAATCCTGCGCGGCAACTGGCAGGGTGACGATGGCACCTTCCTCGTCTCCCCCACATGGAATGACGAGGGAACCATTGCTGCCGTGCTGTTCTTCAAGAACCGCCCCCAGGGTGTCGTACTGCTTGACGAGGACGATCTGGAGAAACCGCTCGACTCCCTCAAGGCCCGCGCTATGGCCAACCAGAACTATGTCGGACCGGCCTGGTCTCCCGACAGCAAATGGATCGCCCTCATCTCCAATGACATGAACAAACAGGGCGTCTATGTCGCTACCCCCGACCTCAAAACCAAATATCTCGTCTTCAGTCCACCAATGGGTGCCTACCTGAATACAGTCGCACCCTCCTTCTCCCCGGACTCCAAATGGCTCACCTTCTCCACCACCGATGGATCCATCTGGATCGCCAACATCGCCGGCGGCGGTGCCCGCCGACTGTCCGGCCCGGGCCAGGATCGCTACCCCGCCTGGTCAAAGACTGAAGCTATGATGCAGTAGTCACCGGACGCAACTGCAACAAAACTAAGGGCCGCCCGATCTACCTGACCGGGCGGCCCTGTTCGCTTGACGCCGTCCTTGCGAACGGCACAGATGAGACAACGTCTCTTACGGCTTGCGCCAGTTCTGGATCATGTCCACCATCAATCGGCAGCCGAATCCAGTCGTCCCTTTCGGGACATATGCCTGACCATTCGGCTCAACATCGACATACGCGATATCAATATGCAACCAGGGCCAGTCACCAATGAAGTTCTCCAAAAAGGCTGCCGCCGCGGCCGTCCCGGCGGGACGCCCCCCGGAATTCTTCAAATCGGCAATCGAGGACTTCATCTGATCGCGGAACTCATCCCACAGCGGCAACTGCCACACCTTCTCGGCGGTGTTGTCAGCCGCCTCGCGGCACAGCGCTATCAACTTGTCATTGTTGCCCAGAATCGGTGCCCCCGCATACCCGAGAACCATCAGGCTCGCACCCGTCAAGGTAGCTATATCAATCACCGCCTCCGGCTCGTAGACATCGGCATATGTTAGCGCATCGGCCAGCAGCAACCGCCCTTCGGCATCCGTGTTCAGTATCTCGATCGTCTTGCCCTTGCGCGAGCCGATAATATCCCGAACCAGCATCTACTGGATTCACCTTACGGTCCAGGGCCGGCG
>CAZXRO010000383.1:0-2513 GCA_964642435.1 uncultured Ignavibacteriales bacterium | reverse complement strand
TCAATTGTGATGGGTAATGATATATTCCAGGATCGTTCTATTATTGAAAATGCTACTCCTGAAAATCCTGCCATGGGAATTGGTCAGCGTTGTTTTATCAGTAATTGCATCATCGATAAAAATGTGGCTATAGGTAACGATGTTCGAATATCCGGGGGAAGCCATCTTGAGGACGGAGATCATGAATATCATTATGTGAGAGATGGTATTGTGATTGTCAAGAAAAATACCATTATACCTGATGGGGTTACTATTTAATAAACAGAAGAGAAATCGTTGGTGTAACATGAAGTGATTTAACTCGTGCAATTAATCGAGTATAAACCATAAATACGATTAAATAACATGTTACCAACGAAAAAGACCCAACCCAAACAAGACCTGGCCGACCTCACGGTACTCATCTACGGCCGCAGCAAGATCGGTAAATCAACCTGGTGCTCGCAGTCCGACGGCGCGCTGTTTCTGGCGACCGAACCCGGCCTTAACGCCCTGGATGTTTATCAGGTACCGATAAGCAGCTGGGATGATTTGCTTGCCGCCTGCGGAGATATCGCCGAAGGCAAACACCCGTTCAAGACCATCATTATCGACACGGTCGACAACGCCTACCGGATGTGCAGCGAGTACATCTGCAAGAAATTCAAGATCGAGCACGAATCCGACCTCGGCTACGGCAAAGGCTGGGCGCTGATCAACAACGAGTTCCACCGCGTTTTGACCAAGATGGCCTTCATGTCTTACGGCCTCTTTCTCGTTTCGCATTCAGTGGAAAAAGAGATCGAGACCCGCACAGGCAAACACACGCGCATCGTTCCGACCCTGCCCGACAAGGCCCGGAAAATCGTGCTCGGTATGGTCGATCTCATTCTCTTCTGTGACCTCGAGATAACCAAGGACGATGACGGGAATCCCACGTACCGCCGTGTGATGCGGACGAAACCGAGTCCCAACTATGAGGCCGGTGACCGTACCGGACGTCTGCCCGAGACCATCGATCTCGATTTCAGCAAGTTCATTGAAGTGTTCAACATGCCGGCGACCGCGCCCAAGGCGAGTGCCTCGCGATCTCAAGTCGGCTCCGGGGACAAGCAGAGCAAGGTGCCTGCTTCCACCGGAAAATAAACCCCTGATTGGAGGATAGAACCATGCAAAACGACAGCTACGAAAACCATGACCAAGGCTACGGCCAGGACGACATCGATCTTGCGCAGTTCGACGATGATTTCGCCGAAGCGGAAGTTGAAGAGCGCGAGTTTGAGCCGATCCCCGACGGCAAGTACCAGGTGAACGTCGAGCGGGCGGAACTGACCCGGGCTCAGACCTCGGGCAATCCCATGCTCAAGTGGACCCTGCGCATCATTGCGCCCCGGTTCCGGGGACGCTTGCTCTGGCGCAACAACGTCATGGTCTCCCGCGAAAATATCAAGTGGCTCAAGACCGACCTGCATACCTGCGGCCTGAGCCTTGAGAAGATCTCGGATCTTCCGGCCAACCTCGAGAAGCTGATCAATATCAAGCTCGAAGTAACCAAGCGCACGCGGGGTGAAAACGAAAACGTGTATCTCAACAAACGCATTGTGCTCGAAGACGGCGGCGACGAGTACGACACCGCCGCCAAAGACGCCCTGACCCCGTTTTAACGTGGACCGGATTACCGTCGTCGTCGATACGCGGGAACAGGAGCCATACGCCTTCGACGCCGGCTGTGAAGTGGTCCGCCGAGCACTTCCAGCAGGCGACTACTCGATTGAAGGATTCGAAGACTCTGTGGCGGTGGAGCGAAAAACCCTCGAGGATTTCGTCTCCACCGTCATCCGCCAAAGAAAGCGGTTTTACAGGGAGCTTCAGCGTCTCGAAGGGTACGAAGCCGCGTGCGTTGTGGTCGAATCCGACCTGCGTGATGTCCTGACCGGACATTACCGATCAGGAGCCCATCCAAACGCGGTCCTTGGAACCGTTGTTTCCATCGTCGTCGACTTCCAAATCCCGGTTTTCTTTTGCTCCGACCGGCAGGTCGCCTGCCGGTTTGTGGAGGAATTCCTATTGCGATTTCACCGGAAGGTATCGAGACGATGCGAAGAAAAACAACCAGAGATCAAGTAACCATACGCGGTCGCGTCGAAGCTGTTTTTTACGCCGGGCCGCGGTTTTCCGCCGGCAGGCTGGCAACCTCCTCCGGCGAGGAAGTCCAATTTGCCGGCCGGCTGTTTGTGCGTGAGCACGAGCCGGTTGTCCTCCGCGGTCGCTGGATCACCCATCCCAAGTACGGTCGCCAATTCGATGTCGAGGCCATGGAGTATGACCTCGAGCTGGATACGGACGGACTCGCCCACTACCTGGGCAATCATCCTGCAATCAAAGGTATCGGACCGGTCAAGGCGCGACTTATCGCCGAGCGTTTCGGACAGAATTTAGACCAGGCGCTCATTGAACAACCGGAAGCCGTGGCCGAAGCGGCGAGACTCCCACAGGCGGCGGTCGAAAGATTGCGTGATGAATGGCAAAAAACC
>CAZXRO010000382.1:0-2513 GCA_964642435.1 uncultured Ignavibacteriales bacterium | reverse complement strand
CGATGACGCGCTTGTGCAGCACGTCCTCGAGCTTGAGCAGCTTCTCGGTTTCGGTCTCGGTCAGGCGCGTGACCGGGATACCGGTCCACTTGGCGACGATCTCGGCAACATCTTCCTCGGTCACCTCTTCCTTGAGCAACTGGCGATGTTCCTGGATGGACTGCAGCGAATGCGTGAGCAGTTGCATCTTCTTCTCAGCATCGGCGAGGTCGCCGTACTTGAGGCGAGCGGCTTCTTCAAAGTTGGCGGCGCGCTCCGCCTCGGCGGCGCGGTGCTTGAGGTCTTCGATCTCAACCTTGAGGTCGCGGATAGCATCGACAGCCGACTTCTCCTTCTCCCACTGGGTGCGGAGATCATCGCGCTGGGCGTACAAGTCCGAGAGCTTCTCCTCGATCGGTTTGAGGCGCTCGGGCGCATCCTTTTCCCGCTTGACACCCTCCTTCTCGATCTCGAGCTGGCGAATCTTCTTCTCGATCGTGTCAAGTTCCTCGGGCATAGAGTCAATGCTGATGCGGATCTCTGCCGCGGACTCATCAATCAGGTCAATGGCCTTGTCCGGCAGGAAGCGGTCGGCGATATACCGATCCGACAGTCGGGCAGCCGCGACGATGGCGGCATCGGAGATTTTGATCCCGTGGTAGGCCTCGTAGCGTTCGCGGAGGCCGCGCAGGATGGAGACCGTATCCTCCACCGAGGGTGGGTGGATCATCACCGGCGCGAAGCGTCGTTCCAGGGCGGCGTCCTTCTCGACATGGAGGCGGTACTCATCGAGCGTGGTGGCACCGACAAAGCGAATCTCACCGCGGGCCAACGCCGGCTTGAGCATATTGGAGGCATCCATGGCGCCGCCAACTGCTCCCGCGCCCACGAGGGTGTGCATTTCGTCAATGAACAGGATGATCCTGCCCTGGGCGTCCTCGACTTCCTTGAGGATGGCCTTGAGGCGTTCCTCGAATTCGCCGCGGTATTTGGAGCCGGCGATCATGGCGCCCAGGTCGAGCGCGACAAGTTGACGGTCCTTGAGCGTCTCCGGCACCTCGCCGGTGGCGATCTTCTGGGCCAGGCCCTCGACGACCGCGGTCTTGCCCACGCCGGGCTCGCCGATCAGAACCGGGTTGTTCTTCGTCCGGCGCGACAGGATCTGGATCGACCGGCGGATTTCCTCGTCGCGGCCGATGACGGGGTCGAGCTTGCCCTCGCGGGCCATGACGGTGAGGTCGCGCGAGAACTTCTCCAGCGCGGCGTATTTGGTCTCGGGGTTCTCATCGGTCACGCGGCGGTTACCGCGGATCGAGGTAAGCGCCTTAAGCAGTTCATCGCGCTTGACGCCCTGCCCCTTGAGAATCTCCTGCGCCTTGCTCTTGACCTCGAGCAGGGCCAGCAGCAGGTGCTCGACCGAGACATACTCGTCCTTGAACTCGCCAAGCTGCTTCTCGGCGGTATAGAGCACCTGACTGAATTCGCTTGAGGCATACACCTGCCCGCCTTCTTGTTTCGGCAGGGCGGTGACAGCCTGTTCGGCCTCTTTGAGGATCTCCTCAAGATAGAGACCGAGCTTCTTTATGATCTGCGGGACGAGACCCTCCTGTTGCTGCAGCAACGCCAGGAGCAGGTGCTCCGGCACGACCTGGGGATGTTGTTCTCCCTGGGCCATTTGCTGCGCGGACTGGATAGCCTCGATCGACCGCTGTGTGAATTTGTTCAGGTTCATTTATGTATCACTTCCTTTCGTGCAATCGGGGCAGAATCCCCTCCCCGGAGTACTGCCTTTGCCGGTGCCCTTCACGGCAGGACGCCTGTGGCATCCTGCCCTACAAGGAGCGGCTGAGCGATGGTGTCGAAACCACGGGGGTTTCGTCGATCTGCCTCGTCCATCGAGATCAGCGGCGAGGCAGCGTGGGGTCACTCCTCCCACTCTTCCAGTAATTTACGTTGACGGTCGGAAATGTGCGTGGGAATGGTTACTTCAATTTCCACGTACTGGTCGCCCTGACGACCGCCAACGGCTAAGCCTTGTCCCTTCAGTCTCATCTTAGTGCCCGGCTGCGTGCCCGGTGGGACAGTCAGTTTGACTGTCTTGGAAAGCGTTTTGACATCGATCTTGGTGCCGAGTATAGCATCCTTGAAGTCGATCGTGGCGGTTGTGTAAACATCGTTACCATCGCGTCTGAAATTCTCATCAGGCATAACTCTCACCGTAAGTATAAGATCACCGTTTGGCCCGCCACTCTGGCTGGGAGCACCCTGTCCGGCCAGGCGGATCTTGCCGCCATCTTCGATACCGGCCGGTATTTTCACTTTGAGCTTTTTGCCGCTGTGACTGAGCGAGATCTGGCGCGTGGAACCCCTGGCCGCCTCGCGGAAGGTGACGGTCAGGTCCGCGGTCACATCGGGTCCTTTGGCGGGGCCTCGCGGGCGTCGCCGTCGTCCGGCAAACCCGGCACTCGCACGGCCGAAGCCGCCACCGAAGAGCTCGTTGATGATATCCTCAAATCCCTCGGCACCTTCCATGC
>CAZXRO010000381.1:0-2531 GCA_964642435.1 uncultured Ignavibacteriales bacterium | reverse complement strand
GGTGGAATAACACCCCGCAGTTGGCTGACCTAAGCCTGAAGGGCGCCTCGCAAGAGGCGCCCTTTTTCTTGTGCTGTGTGTGCTCGGTAGATCAAGTTGACTGCCTGTCCGGGCCGATATCAGGAGTAGACATTGTTGTTGATCACGGAATTGGCAGGAGTCTATACTCAAGAGATGAATAGATGTTGGTACTATATCGCTGCAGCAGCCCTGTTGCTTGTGCTGGTGGTTACGGGTGCCCTGATGGCTCAGGAGCCGACCGGGACATCGATGACTGAGGGGGTCGAGCACCCCTTGCCGGAGCAGTTCGGGCTGGCGCATTTGTCGGAGTATTTAGGGTTGCGGCCTGATGATATCGGGTATCGGCCGGACTATACCGAGCCGGATTCATTCCGGTTGGCGCTGGTGACGGAATTGATGCAGAAGCCGCTGGGGATGATTGAGTATACGGACGGTCTGCGCAAGACCCACGTGCGAGGGCAGCCGGAAGTTGCGGCCTCGATTTTGTTTTCCGATATGGCCTGGGAGAATCAGAAGCAGCGCGGGACGCCGTATGAGCCGACAGTTGCGGAGCTTCAGCGCAAGTTCAGCCTGTATTTCACGGAAATGAGTCTCAATCAATTGCTGACGAAGGCGGTGATCTATCTGGAGGTTATTCTGCCTCGGTCGAGGGAGAAGTCACTGGCGCTGCTTTCGCCGGAGCAACGTCGGTTTCTCACGCGGGAATTCAAGGATTTGATTACGATCGAGGATGACCAGGAATTGCTGCCGGTGGAGGTGATCGATTCGCTGGAGAAGATGGACGAGGCCTACGCAGACAGTTTTGTGACGTTTGGGTATCGGTATGACCGGGATCCAATCGTGGCGGCGGGAATCGAGTGTCTTCGGGAGATACTGCTGGAGGTACGGCAATTGCAGCGGGTGCTGGCCAGCGATACAATCGATGCCGAGATGATTATGGAGGGGATTGGCCCGTTTGCGGCGGTCGAGGACCAGAAGGCGTATCTGGGGTTTCAGCCGGGGTTCAAGGTGGGAGGACCGGGGAATGACTACTATCAGGGTGACTATGATTTCATAATTGATCTCGGCGGGGACGATGTCTATGACCTGAGCTACGATATGAGCGATCCGCACGGTGTGATTATCATTGACTTAGGGGGGAATGACAGGTATCGCGGGAAGACGGATTTCTGTCTGGGGTCGGGGTGTCTGTCGGCGGGGATACTGCTGGATTTCGGCGGTGATGATGTTTACGAGGCGAAGTCGTTCTCGTTGGGGTCGGGCTTCTTTGGGTTTGGTTTGCTCTACGATGCCGCCGGCGATGATCGGTATTTCGGTGATACGCATGTGCAGGGTGCGGGTAGTTTCGGGTTGGGGCTGCTGATTGATGAGGGGGGACAGGATGTCTACCACAGTGCCGTGTTTTCGCAGGGATTCGGGTTTGTCGGTGGGTATGGCGCGATATTCGAGCTGGGTGGTTCCGATGTGTACTATGCCGGTGGCAAGTACCTGGATGTGCTGCGCTACCAGGACCACTCCCTGACCTTGTCGCAGGGGTTTGGCTATGGTCTAAGGCCATGGATGTCCGGCGGTGTGGGGGCGATTGTTGATTTGACGGGAAACGATTTGTATTCCTCGGACATATTCGGCCAGGGGTCTTCGTACTGGTGGTCGCTGGGGATTTTGTATGATTCCTCCGGCAACGACAATTATCAGTCGTTCCAGTATGCACAGGGGTCGGCGGCGCACATGACGCTGGGCGCCTTGATTGATGATGAGGGGAATGATACCTATTTCGCCAAGGGTGTGTCGCAGGGGTGCGGGCATGACTATTCGTGCGGGCTGCTGCTGGATCGCGGCGGGAATGACACGTATACCTCGTATGATCTGTCGCAGGCGGCAGGGTCGGCCAATGGCGCGGGGGTGCTGGTCGATGTCGATGGGGATGACAGGTATTTCATCAAGTTGCCGCGCAATTCGCAGGGGTATGGGAACCCGCGTCGGGAGTTCGGGTCGATCGGGTTGTTTATCGATCTGGGGGGTGAGGATCAGTACGCGGGCAATGGCCGTGACAACTACTACTGGCGGACGGATTCAAAGTGGGGCGGCGGGATGGATATTGAGTTGTATCCCACGGATACCGCTGACGGGGGTGAGCAGTGAACAGGCGTATGCTCATAGCGGTGCTGGTGCTGGTCTGTCTGGCGGCCTCAAATGTGCTGGCGCAGTCGGCGCTGAAGCGGAAGGTGGATTCGCTGTTTGTGATAGCCTCGGCGGGCGAGGTGCAGTACCAGGCTCTGGTTGAACCGGCGATTGACTCTATTGCCGCTATGGGGCCGGAGGTGGTTCCGATCCTGGTGGACAAGTACGACACGCGTTCGGCCCGCGAGCGTCATACGATCAACAATATCCTTCGCAAGATAGGTCATGAGGCCACCCCGTACCTGGTGCAGGCGTTGCGTCGGCCTGATGGCGAGACAGTCAGCCGAGTGTGCTGGACGCTGGGGTATATCAAGGACAGCGCCTCGGTG
>CAZXRO010000380.1:0-2537 GCA_964642435.1 uncultured Ignavibacteriales bacterium | reverse complement strand
AGAAGGCCAGCCGGCCCGACTACACAAAAGTGTTCGGCAATACAATGCTCGAACTGGCCGAGAAAAATCCCCGCGTCATGGCTATCTCAGCTGCCATGGCCTCAGGAACCGGCCTCGTTGCGTTTGGCGAGAAGTATCCCGATCGGTTCTTCGATGTCGGCATTGCCGAAGCCCATGGCGTCTGTTTCGCCGCCGGGCTGGCCGCCGCCGGGTCAAGGCCATATGCCGCCATCTACTCGACCTTCCTCCAACGGGCCTACGACCAGATCATTCACGATGTCGCCCTCCAGAAACTCCCCGTCGTCTTTTGCCTTGATCGCGGCGGACTGGTCGGCGAGGACGGTCCCACACACCACGGCGTTTTCGACCTTACCTATCTCGCCACCGTTCCGGACCTGACTGTGGCTGTGCCGAAGGACGGCAACGAACTCAGGTCCATGTTGCACTATACCGCCGACAACGATCTCAGCGGCCCGGTTGCTATTCGTTACCCGCGTGCGGCTATCCCGGAACCGATGGTTCCCGAAATACTGCCGATTGAATGGGGCAAGTGGGAACGACTGTCTCCCAAAGCAGATATTGCCATCCTCGCCGTTGGGTCCATGGTAACCTCGGCCCGCAAGGTCATCTCCCGACTCGCTTCCCGGGGCGTGAGCGCCATGCTCGTCAATGCGCGGTTTGTCAAACCACTCGATGAAACCATGCTCACGGATATCGCCAAGTCTACCAAGGCTGTAGTGACCCTTGAAGAAAACGCACTGCGGGGAGGCTTCGGACAGGCCGTGTCTGAGTACCTCATGTCACAGAAGTACGAGGGCGCCCTTGTCGCCATGGGGATCCCCGATCGATTTGTCACACACGGCCAGCGCGAGTTGCTGCTTGAAAATATTGGACTCGATGAAGAGTCGATTTTCAAAACACTACTGCAACTCAGCGAATCTGAAGACAATGCCGAGCTCGAGGAATCTGACTCAGAGAAGAACGAGGGGGGCCTCCTGCAGCGACTGATGTTCCGCCGCAACGGCAACTCCCGCAAGAAAGGCGCGGCCGCCAAGTAGGCCTGTGGCAAGCCGCATAAACAGGTCTGAACAATGCGTTTTGGAGTCATCGCCAATCTCAAGCGCGAGGGTGCAAGTAAAGCACTACACAGCTTTCTCGATTGGTGCCAACGCAAAGGCCATGAATTCGTCTTCAGCGAACAACTCAAAGATATCTTCCCCGGCGACCTGCCAACCGCGCCCCGACAAGCTATCGCCAACGAGGTCGATATACTGGTCTCAATGGGGGGCGATGGTACCATGCTCTCCGCTGCCCGCGCCGTCGGCAAGGTCGGTACGCCGCTCCTGGGAATCAATCTCGGATCGCTCGGATTCCTGACACAACTCAAGCCCAAGGATCTGCTTCCGGCTCTCGACTCCATTGTCGCCGGCCAGTACCAGATCGAGGAACGTATGCTGCTTCGTGCCGATGTACAGGGCAAACCCAGCCTCGAGAGCCCCTTCGCCCTCAATGATGTCGTTGTCGATAATGGCCCCGTCAGCCGCTTGATAGACATCAAACTCAAAGTCAATGGCGAAGACATCGTCACCTATCGCGCCGATGGCCTGATCATCTCGACCCCCACCGGCTCCACCGCCTACGCCCTCGCCGCCGGAGGACCCATCGTCCACCCCAAAATGCGAGCCACCCTGGTCGTCCCTATCAGCTCGTTCTCTCTCTCCACGCGACCAATGATCCTCGATCCCAACGATGTCCTCGAACTCCGCATCCACAGCGAACATGGCGTCGCTGGCCTCACCCTCGATGGACAGGTCACCGCGCCGCTGATCGATACCGACCGCGTTATCGTTACCCAGGCCAGATTCTCAGCAAAATTCATTGTGTTCCCTGAGAACACCTTCTACAAATTGGTCAAGAGCAAGCTTCACTGGGGCGTATCGCCGACTGGCGATGAGTAGGCCAAGCCGGCCGCGTCCCGCCATCCACGGCAGGGAAAGAATGTCTGACAGGGGATCACGATTCCGGACAAGTCTGAAAGACAGTATTCGCTACAGCCCAACCGTCCAGTGGTTGTTCTCCAGCTATTTGTCTGGACGTCACTCTGTTAGTCGATCACGTAACGCTACCCAGGCTGCCTGGCGCATTGTCGAGCTGTGCCGAGCTGCCCGACTGACTCCGCTGTTGCCCCATCGATTCCACCTTGAGTCCGAAATCAAAGACAGGATGCAGCAACTGGATGTCACCCAAATTGACTGGGATGAGCTGTTCCCGAAGTCCGATTCAAACGAGGTGGCCAAGGCAATCA
Source organism: uncultured Ignavibacteriales bacterium (assembly GCA_964642435.1). Classification (GTDB taxonomy): domain Bacteria; phylum Zixibacteria; class MSB-5A5; order GN15; family FEB-12; genus WJKG01. The sequence continues at coordinate 232 of CAZXRO010000380.1, read as the reverse complement.
TCCTCAAGCCGCCCGTCGGCCCACATGAAAAAGGCGTCCTGCTGGTGGCATTCGAGGATCACTGGCTCAGATTGCTAAGGCACGGCGATCTCAAACGACTGAGCAGGGATTATCATCTGTTGCTCTCACCGACCTGGTCACCGCCGCATGATCTCCCTATACTCCTCGCTCGGAAACTCTGGCCCGAACGTCTGTTCACATTCGTCAGCAACCTGCATGATCTGGCCGTGTT
>CAZXRO010000379.1:0-2542 GCA_964642435.1 uncultured Ignavibacteriales bacterium | reverse complement strand
AGCGAGGTGACACACCCAGCTCATCCACAATGCGGCCCATCAACCCGACCAGGTTTCGGCGCAACAGATACCCGTGCATCGACTCCGACACATCCCAGCCATGCAGCCGTTTCAAATTCTCAGCCACCGGCACCGGCAACTGCTTCTTCACACCCTCGATGAACTCCCACTTGATCGGAATCGGCGCTGTGTCCGTATCCGGGTACATCCTATCCGGCCCCGGCAGCACCCGCTCGAAGATCGTCGTCCCATCGCTCAGGGCCTTGCGCGTCTCCGGCGGTACCCCCTCGAACGCCATCACACAGCGCTCGCCAATAATCTCCAGCGCCGTCGGGATATCATCGGCCGGCCCCCAAATCACTATCTGCGCATCCTCCGGAGCCGACCCCAGCTTGCGCTGCAGCGCCTTCAGTGACTCCTGGCTCAGCATCTCATCGATTATGATATTCGGCCGCTCAATACACGCAATCACCTTCAGCCGGTCAGCCAACTCGTGCGCAAATATCCTCTCCGGCTGCGTGAAGTGCGTCAGCAGACCATCGAAATCAGGCAAATTGATCGCCATCACCTGCTCGCCCCGCCGTTTCGCCTCGACAACTTCCGGTGGCAGGCCCGATACATCCCTGTCATCGAGATCCATGTGCGACAACTGCCAACCCGAATAGTCCTGCACCCTCGAGTTCAACTCATCGCGAATCTTCAGCAGCGCCACCTGTCGGAAAGCTTCATTGTGCGTCAACTCCGGAATCCACCGAATACGCGCCACGCCCTTAATCTCTACCCGCGTCCCCCCACGCGCACTCACATTCACATCCTGGCGTGCCGCCCCGATTCCCGTCCGCACCTTCCCGGTCGAACGCGCCACAAACCGAAGGTAATGCGCCGCGGCGGCGGCCTCATCCGGCGTCTTCATATCCGGATACGTCACCGTCTCGATCAATGGCATCCCCAAACGGTCGGTTGTGTACACCCGCCAATGGCCGATATCGGAGCGCTCCCGGCAGGAATCCTCCTCCAGCGACAACTGAATAATCCGAATCGTCTTGCCCTTGAGCGGAATCTCCCCCTCGATCCCGATAATCCCCGTCCGCTGAAATCCGGTCGGAATCGACCCATCGAGGTACTGCTTGCGCGTGACATGCAACTCGCCGACAATGTTCAACCCCAGAAGCAGCGACATCTCCAGCGCTATCGCCAGCGCCTCACGGTCCAGCGGGAACGGCGGCGTATCATCGATATCGTACGTGCATGCTGTTTCGTCAGCAATCCGGTAGACAATATTCTTACGCGTCCGCTTCTCCATCAGCGCCGTACCGTCATACTCGCCCATCTCCGACAGCGTCGGCCGCATATGCCGAATCAGTTCGGCATCAAACTCGCCGTCCTTCTGATAGATGCCGGCAGGACATCGACAAAACAGCTTGCTCTTGGTCTTCAGTTGCTGATGAATCTCAAGCCCGCACATGTAGCCGATACCCTCATACGTATCACGGGTAGCCACTTTGCGCGGGACATAGCCGACCAGCGCCCTGGTCCGCTCATAATTGCCGATTGGCGTCAACAGGTCTTGCATTCGATCACTTTCTCATTCGCTGCCACAGGGGCGACTTTGGCCGCCGTCAGTGTCAAAAACAGTGAACCGGAAAGTAACCAAAAATCCCCATTTTGCCAAGCGGCTTATCGGGCCTTTAAGGGGGGAGAGCAGCGCTCAAAGGTCCTGCAACCGGGAGTCAACACCGACCGAAGATGATCGAGGGCTTCCCTGTCGATTCGGTGTCCCCCTGCGCGTGGAATCACCGGACGTTGACCATGTCGCTGCGAACGCCCGGGTACGACTCCAGCTTCGAATTCCGAGAGCGAATCAACTCCCTGTCGGGCCAGAGTGACTTGTCTTCAGGCAACCGCAGTACTTGCCCATCAACTCCGGCGACGAAGGCCCGATCCTCCTCATTCAATGTCACGTCCGTTTGGACATCGAATCGGATTCTGTAGTCCTCGTCAATAGAGAGCATCCCCAGATCGAACAGCCGATGGCAACAACAGAGCATCAGAATTCCATTTCGGGGATTCATCCTTAGCTCAGGTGAACACTCAGACCAGGGGACTACGTGTGCCGCATCAAGAGCCTTCCGAAACGAAAGCCCGGTAACCGCGCAACGGCCTTCATAAGCCTTGAGTAACACTTGTCTGAAGACCCTCTGTTGTGCACCCCGGACTTTGATTTTGGCATAGACATCTTCGGTTGCATTCGGCGTCGTGAGTATCTGGCTGACCAGATCCTCAGCAGTCGTTCCATCCGCCGCATACCGGAACGGATTCGGCGTTTTGGTCCAGTCCCAGCCTCGGACCTCACTGCGGCCCTCCGCAAGGCTGAGGCTATTCCAGCGGATGAATCCCGAGCTGGGTTCGTTGGTCCGCTTGCTGACAGCGAGAATGGTAAGCTGAGGTAACCGATTATCGCAACAATGCGCCTGAATCAGCTCAAGCGGACGACCAACAGCGATTGGTTCAATGCCCAGCATCTTGGCTAAATCCCCATACG
>CAZXRO010000378.1:0-2544 GCA_964642435.1 uncultured Ignavibacteriales bacterium | reverse complement strand
GAAGAGGCGGCCCGCCGCGAGACGAAAGAAGAGACCGGGCTGACGGTCGAGCTGGATCGTCTGGTGGGAGTGTACTCCGCCCCGGAGCGCGATCCACGTGGTCATACGGTGACCGTGGCTTTCCTGGCCCACGCTGCCGCCGGAGCGCTCGAGGGTGCCGATGATGCCGCGGAGGCTCGCTGGTTCGAGGATCCTCTCGGTGTCGACCTTGCGTTCGATCACGCTCGAATCCTCAGCGATTGTCTTCGCGGCGACACCTCAGTGTGATGTGATAGTCACGCCAGGTGGGACGGTGACGGCCAGTTGGCGGCAGTGTTATCGTTGACCTGATCCGCAGAATTCGCCTTATTGCGATAGCGCTGGTGAAGATCGCAGGAGAATCATGAACAGGATCACAGAGTACGCTGACAGATTCATCGACATCGCCCCATCGGCCGCGGCTATTGTTGTCGCTATCATCGTGTTGTGGGTGATCCACTGGATGCTTCAGCGGCGACTGTCCGATGTGAGCGAGCAGGGCTTCAAGCGGCCATTGATCACTCTGGTGATATCGCTGGCTGGCCTGCTGGCGGTGATACTGCTTCTGCCAATCTCTGATTCCTCCCGCGGACAACTGCTCAGCCTGCTGGGAATACTCCTGTCAGCGGCAATTGCACTTTCATCCACCACATTCCTGGGCAATATCATGGCCGGCATGATGCTCAGGGGCGTGCGAACCATGCGCCCGGGACGGTTCGTGGAGATAGACCGGCATTTCGGTCGGGTCACCCAGCGCGGGCTGTTCCATGTGGAGATACAGGAGGAGGATCGTAATCTCACCAGTTTGCCCAATGTGTACCTGGCAACCAACCCGGTGAAGACGTATCGCGCCGATGGTGTTATTGTGGCAGCGGAGGTTTCGCTCGGGTACGATGCCAACCGTGATCGGGTCAATGAAGCCCTGTCTGAGGCCGCGCTGGCAGCCGGACTGACTGAACCGTATGTGCATGTGCTCAACCTGGGCGATTTCTCGGTCACCTATCGGATCAGCGGACTGCTCGAAGATGTCAAGACGTTGATATCCACTCGCTCGAAGCTTCGTGAGCTGATGCTGGACACTTTACATGGCAAAGGAATAGAAATTGTCTCACCGACGTTCATGAACACCAGGGCGCTGGATCCCGAACAGATGATACGACCCGATCGGGTGTTTGCGAAACCACATCCCGAGGAAGAACCGGTAGCGGAGTCTTTGGTCTTTGACAAGGCGGATGAGGCTGAATCTCTGGAGCGACTTCGCCAGTCACTCGCGGCTGTTGAAGAAAGTATCAAACAGGCCGAACTTCAACTCAAAGAGACTGACAGCGCGCATTTGAAACGTGAGATCGAGGCCAGGCAGTCCTGGCTGAAAACGCGTCTGGACGCCCTTCAGGAGGTGATCCAGGAACGTGAGAAGGAGAATGAGAAGGAATAGGACACGAGGACCGGATTATGGAACCGAGCGTCCTGTTGTCCGTTGAGGAGATAGTCAATATTGTCTTCACCCGCTTTCTGCCGTTACCACTTGCAGCCCGATGTGGCTGACGACGGACACAGAGTATCCGAAAACGCCCTGACAGGTGGGCAGGGCACATCAGGATTGCTGTGTGACAGACCCGTAAGTAACGGACTAATCGGCGTAAGGCTACATCATCCCACCACATGGGAGAAGAAAAGCATGGCTCAGGCAAAAAGTGGTGATACTGTCAAGGTCCACTACACGGGCAAGCTGAACGATGGTACGGTTTTTGATTCCTCGGTAGAGCGCGAGCCACTCGAGGTGACAATCGGTGCCGGCCAAGTTATTCCCGGGTTCGAGAAGGGCATAATCGGCATGGCGCCAGGCGAGACGAAGTCGATCAGTATCGGCATGGATGAAGCCTACGGCGAGCACCGCCAGGAATTGACCATGGAGGTCAACAAGTCTGATTTCCCGGAGAGTATCACACCCGAGATCGGACAGATGCTTCAGATGAAGAACCCTAATGGCGACCTGATACGCGTTGTAGTCAGCGAAATCAAGGACGACACCGTCACTATCGATGCCAATCATCCGCTGGCCGGTAAGGACCTGACATTTGATTTGGAGCTTGTCTCTATAGACTGATACGAACCATAAGGAGTCTCAAAGACTCTGATAGTCATTCATCGGGATCGATATGAGTGATGACGCGTGTCACTCGGTCGATCCCGTTTTTTAACTCTGTTTCCACCTGTTTGGATATCCTGTGCCCCTCACTGACGGTGATGTTCGGATCCACAACGAGGTGGATCTCCACGAAGACCTGACCGCCCGAGGTACGCGCGCGAATATCATGGGTATCGCGGACGCCTTCGACGCCGCTGGCCTTGCGGCGGATCTTCTCCACCAATTGCGGATTGGGAGCGGTGTCGACAACCTCACGGAACGACTGGTAGACGAGCTTGATACCCACCCGAGCAACAAAATAGGCCACCACGATGGCCGCTGCCGGATCAGCCCAGGCCCAGTCGGGGTTCAAATAGGCGGCTCCTGCACCAATGAGC
>CAZXRO010000377.1:0-2545 GCA_964642435.1 uncultured Ignavibacteriales bacterium | reverse complement strand
CCGGTATGCTCAATCCCGCCAAGCTCAAGGGAATCCATCTGGCCATTAAGTCCGGCATCATGGCCGCCGAAACTGTCTTCGACTGCCTCAAAGCCGATGACTTCTCCGCCGACCGCCTCAAGGCCTATGCCGATCGCTTCGAAAGCAGCTGGGCCAAACAGGAGCTCTACAAATACCGCAATTTCCACCAGGGGTTCGATCACGGACTCCTGCCGGGACTGTTCCACGCCGGAATCCAGATGATTACCGGGGGCCGCGGCCTGTTCAACCGCCGACGTCACGATCGTGATCACAAATACATGCTCCCCATCGAACAGTACCAGCGTCGCTTCGGCAACAAGCCCGAGAAACAAACGGTCAAGTTTGACAACGAATACACCTACGACAAACTCACCGATGTCTACAAATCCGGAACCATGCACGAGGAAGAGCAACCCTCGCATCTCGTCATCTCCGACTATGACATCTGCAACAACAGGTGTACTGAGGAGTACGGCAACCCCTGCCAGCACTTCTGCCCGGCACACGTCTATGAAATGGTCGATGACGACGACCGCCCGGGCAAACTGAAACTGCAACTCACGCCGTCAAACTGCGTGCACTGTAAAACCTGCGATATTGCCGACCCCTACCAGGTCATCCGGTGGGTCACACCGCAGGGCGGGGAAGGCCCCAACTACGAAAACTGCTGAGCCTTCTGTGGCCCGGCCTGCATTCAGAATCTCTGCCGGCGGACAGCACGACTGCCCGCCGGTTTCTTATGAATCTGACCACATGCAACATCCAGCCTGCGAGCAATAATCCATGACAGATAACCCCCTCCTCATCGGAACCATCGGCGCCGGCCTGCTTCTGCTCGGTTTTATTCTCAACCTTGCCCGCCTCATTACCGAGAAAAGCCTGACCTACCTCTTGATGAACCTCATCGGCGCCTCCCTGGCTACCTGGTACGCCTGGGTCACCGAAACCTGGCCCTTCGTTGCCCTCGAATGTGTCTGGGCTGCCGCTGCACTCACACGCCTCGTGCTCAAAACCGGCCACAAAAAAGCCCCTGCCTGAGCGATCAGGCAGAGGCCACTATCTGTCTGTGCTGGTTGCTAAGCCCCGATATTACAACGTCGAGGTATAATCGTCTGCAGTCCGTCTGGTGTTGTTGACAATCTCCGCCTCGTCCACCAGGTTCTCCCACCAACGACCATATAACTCCTGCTGCTTGGACATCCGCAGCATCGTCGCCAGGGAATCCCGCTGCTGCGTGTACAGGGTCAAATCCGGAGCCGTCCGCTCAAGCAACGTCATGATCGCGGTGCCCTGGTCATAATCGACCGGCGGCAACGTGTCGCCCACCGCTTCCATCGAGAAAGCGGCACCATGGAACATCGGATCACGCCCCACGTCCTTGACATAGTCAAAACGCTTGAACATCTCCGTTTCTTCGTACTCCGCACCGTGCGCCTTGGCTGCCTGCGGCATACTCTTGCCACCCACGATATCACGCCAGATCGCCCGGGCCGTATCACGACACATACTGGCAACCTTGTACTTCATGATGTCCAGCTTGACCTTCTCCTTGGCCTCTTCAAACGTAGCCGGACCGGCCGGCAGACGCTCGTCAAGCTGCGCCACATAGAAGGCTGAGTTGTTCTCCATCACATTCGTGATCTCACCCTGTTCGGCAGAGAACGTAAAATCGCTCGCCTTCTGGTCCCGCCCAATCACAGGAATATTGCGACCCTCCTGGAAATACCCGGTCTTGCGAACCTCCAGGCCCAAATCCTCAGCCGCCTTGAAAAAGCCCGCGTTCCGGGCCGCCGAATGGAACTCGGCCAACTGGCGATACGCCGCATCCAGCGTCTCCCGCGAGGGCTCCGCCCGAATCAAAATATGCGAGGCATGCACCTCACGCTGCTTCTCATCACCCGTCGCTCCCGCCCGAGGATTCTCCGCCTCACGGTCGCCGTGATACTGGATCAAATGCCACCCAAAACGCGTACGTACCGGCTCCGAGACCTGACCGCTGTCGGTCATCGAAAACGCCATCCGCTCAAAATCGGGAACCATCTGGCCCTTGCCAAACCAGCCCAGGTCACCACCCTGGCTGGCGCTGCCGTCCTCCGAGTACTGACGAGCCATCTCCGCAAAATCGGCGCCACCCTCCTTGATCGAATCCTCAACCGCCTGGATACGCTTGAACGCCGCTTCCCAGTCAAGACGCGACGGCTCCTTCTCCAACAGCACGACATTCAACGTCGCCCGCTCATCAACCGTATATTCCTCGCGACGCTCATTAAAGTACGCCTCGAGCTCCTCATCCGTGCTCTGCGGCGGAGGACGCGAGAATAGAGAGTACGGCACGTTCACCATACCCACTTTTACCTTCTCGTTATCCGTCAAATATGCTTCCTTAACCTCTTCCTCAGTCACGTGAGCATTACGAATCACAAGCTCCTGCACCTTGATCCGCTTCAGGTCATTGCGCAACTGCGGGTCGATCTGGTTCCAGAACGGAGCAAACTGCGGGTCTGCCAGAGCCGACACGTACTTC
>CAZXRO010000376.1:0-2558 GCA_964642435.1 uncultured Ignavibacteriales bacterium | reverse complement strand
AATCACCACACGCGCTCGTGAGGCGATGAACGACTTCGCCGGCTGGCTCCAGCAGGTCGATCCCGGCGACGAAAAGGACTTTGCTATCGGCAAGAACAACTTCAACTACATTCTCAGCAACAAGCATCACCTGAATATGGATGCCGATTCGCTGCTCAGGCTCGGTGAGTCCCTGCTGGCCGAGGCCATAGCCGACTACGATCACCAGGTCGAGTACCTTGCAACCCAGCATCAAGAGGGGGCCGACTCGGTCTTCGTCCCGGCTTGCTTCTCCAAACAGGACCTGATGGATTACTACAACTGGGAGACAGAGCAGGTCCGCATCTTCCTCGAACAAAATGATATCCTGACCGTGCCACCCGATATCTCGGATGTCATCGTGGTCGAGACACCGCCATTTCTGCGCAGCGTTATCTCCGGACTGGCCTATCAGCCGCCCGGACCGTTCAACGAGGCCCAGGATGGCTACTTCTATGTCCGGCCAATCCCCGATGATCTGAGTTTCAGCCAGCTTGCCGCCCGGTATCGCTATGTACACCGACGAGGATTCCGCGGAGCTGTCGTCCATGAGGCCTTCCCCGGTCACCACCTGCAAATGCAAATCGCCGGGGCACATGCCAACCCGGTCCGCAAGTGGCATCGCTCCATGATGTTTATCGAGGGATGGGCGCTGTATAGCGAGGAGATGATGTACCACGCCGGTCTGTACGGTCCCGAAGATCCGGCCCAGTGGCTGCGTGTGCTCGGTGGTGTCCGCTTCCGTGCCGCCCGTATTGTCGCCGATGTCAAGCTGCATACGGGGCAGTTCACGGTTGATGAGTGTGTTGCCTGGATGGCCGAAGTGCTGAATGTCGAATCCGGTGCCTCTCGGGATTTCCTGCGAGGCGAAGTGCGACGTTACACGTTCCAGCCCGGATACCAGCTTACCTACCTGATGGGTAAGCGGGAGATTATGGCGTTGCGCCAGGCGGTGCAGCAGCGCGAGGGAGACAGCTTCTCCATGCGCGACTTCCACGACCGGCTGCTTGCACACGGCTCCGTACCCCCCGTCCTGCTGTGGAATGAGCTGGGCGTGGAACGGTCGGACTGATAACACGTTCTAAAGACTACAGGCCCCGGTCTGAGCATCCGGTAGCGTCACCAGCGGCCATTGCGTATCTTGAGTGAGTCTATGTGGTATGTCCTTACAGTCATAGCCCTGTTTATCGTTGCCGTGCTGTTGCTGCGCCTTCGGCTGCGGGCACATATAGGTACGCAGCAACGATGGCTGTTTGTCGGTCTCGGACGTAGCGGCGTTCATGCTGACTTCGTACACAATCAGCTTACCCTGCGCTGGGTCGGCCTGAATGTCTACCGGCGCCCACTCACCACAGAAAAGAAGCCGCCATCGCCCGAACCGCCTTCAACACCGAAGGAGCCAGAGAAAAAACCGTCACCCCGGCGGCACATAACCATCTCTGAGGTCATGGATCTGGTGCGACGCTCTCGCGGGGCAATCTGGACATATATCGTGGGCTTGCTGCGCGCCGTGACTGTCGAACAACTCGAGGCGGAGATAAAGGCTGGCTTCGATCAGCCCCATGTTACCGGGCAGGTCTTCGGCTACTATCAGGCCGCGCTGGCCACGGTCCCCTCGGTCGTCGGCCGCGTCAACTACCTCCCGGACTACACCGGCTCCTCATTTAGTGGCGCCCTGAAAGCCTCGATTGCATTGCCGCTGTATAAGTGGCTCCACCGGTCAATTGTGCTGCTGTGGCAACTTCCACTTAAGGATATCGTGCGAATGACAATAGGATCAAACAAGGGAGAACAGGATGTCGAATAACGTAACTGACATACTCCGCGGCGTTGTCTCCGAGCTGCGCGAAATCTCGCGCTCCGAGACCATCATCGGAGAGCCGGTCATGGCCGGCGAAAAAACCGTTATCCCCATCGTCAAAATCTCGGTCGGTTTCGGGGTCGGTGGCGGTGAGGGAACCAAACCTGATTCCAAGGCCGGATTTGGCGGTGGAGGCGGCGGTGGCGCCAAAATTGAACCGGCCGCGTTTCTCATTATTGACAAAGATGATGTCAAACTGATTACGGCTACCAAAGGTAAATGGGAGCAGATCTTCGATGCCGTCCCCGGTTTTGCCAAGAAGATAAGTAGCGCCCTTGACAAACTCAGCGGCGACAAGGATGGCAAAAAAGACGGTCACGGCAAAGGACACGGCAAGGGCGAAGGCAAAGGACACGGCGGCGGTTCTGACGAACCAACCGACAGTGAACCAGCCCAGGGCTGAACTACAAACAATGCGATACTAAATCAGAAGGCCGACTGAACTGTCGGCCTTTTTTCTCTGTTGGTATTACCAGATAACACGATCCCCCGGCAGTCCCCGACTGCCGGGACCAATGAACAATAAGCGAAAGGAAAACGTGATGATCAAAAGGAATGCGTTATTGCTCGTCCTGGCCGTATTGATGTTGCTCGTGCTGCCGAACCAGGGCCGCAGTCACTGCCAGATACCCTGCGGGATATACGGCGATTCCATCGTCTTCAACGAGTTGTATCAGCA
>CAZXRO010000375.1:0-2563 GCA_964642435.1 uncultured Ignavibacteriales bacterium | reverse complement strand
GGGAAGGAGTTCCAGCGCCTTGGGGGTGGCACGAAACCAGTCGCGGAAACTATCTTGCCGGCGTGCAATTCTCTGATGACCTTTCTCACCCGGAGTCACTTGAAAGGACTTCCAGTGAGTGATTTGATTTCGTCCAGTGACGACTGCTTTCAGAGCACAAAATGCCGCCCCCCCGCGATCGAGCTCTCTTCCAGTGATGAGCTTTGGTATAACCACCCACTTCGCTACAGTATCGAGCTTATCCAAGTGTTTCTTTACATACCGATCCCCCAAGAAGATCGAGGCATAGTCGAAGATTAGCGCCTCAAGAAACATCGCCGTGAAGACTATCGCAATGCACTCAGCCTTGAAGGCTCTAGTTTCTAACTCAGAAAGTTGGGACTCAAGATCGGGATCATAATAGTCAACTACCTCGTCGTCACCGACTTCGAGCCGTTGGTGGCTCGCCTCATATGCTGGCGTGAGACGTTTGACCTCGTGTTCCAATAGACTGTGTTCTCGAAGAGCGTCGGTCGCAATCACACGGAAGAACCAGAATTGAGCATCCCTACAACAAAGAGGTACCGGTGGAACTTGCTCAGCATTGTCTTCTTCGCACATTTCGGTCCTTTCAGAGATCAGGCTGGCCCGCCAATCATTGGTGGGTGGCCCACCATTTATGGTGGGTATATTCTGTCTACATTTCCACACTGTCTATCTGAATTGGCGCGTGATGCGAGCCTGCATACCAACTGTAACTCGACCATTCCCAGTCAGCCGGATGCTCCACCAAACCTGCACGAACAGGATTATAGTGGCAGTATTCAATCTTCTCTATGACTGTCTGGGGCGTACGGCAATTGTGATCATAGCACCTCCGTTGCCAGATGGCACGCCGACCATCGTTCCGAACTCCGCCAGTATCGTGGTCGACAGCCAATATCTTTCGTGCACTGAGTGCCTTCAATCGACCAATTGCCGGACCCATTGCCGTGCCTTCCGCCGGAAGTAACACCATGTGAACATGGTCGGGCATGATGACATAGCCAAGGACCTTCATGCCCTCATCTGATCTTATCCGGTCGATCTGCTCAAGTACAGCCCTGATGTTGCCCCGTTTCGTCAGAAATGATCGATGCTCAAAGCAGCTAAACGTGACAAATCTGGCTGTGCTCAGGTTATCAAAGTGTCGCAGCCGTGTCACGCTGGGAAGATAACAAGGGTGCAACGGTTGAACAAGTGCGAAATTGAAGAACCCACCATAAATGGTAGGCCACCCCGAAGGGTCCCGAGGCGGGACCTTCGCTACCTCGAGAGGTCGCATGGCAGGTTCCAAGGCCGGGACCTTCCCATCTCTGGCGAGGGGGAATCTATCGTGAGACCGCTGAAGGTCCAAGCTCTGGATCGTTCAGCCATCACATCGTGCTCATGATCAGGACATCCGGTCACTAACTCCTCTCTGGACAAACTGCCCGAAACCGCTATCTTTCACCTCAGAATATCAAACCCGAAATTCAGGCACGCTCACATGGCGTTTGTCATAGCTCGACAGTTCCGCGGCGATAATATCGAGGCCATCCACTATGCCACGATTGTCGTTGTGGATGCCAACGGTACCATCACCCATACCCTGGGCGATCCGGAGGAGCCCTTCCAAACCCGCTCTTCCATCAAGCCGTTTCAGGTCCTGCCGTTGCTGACCTCCGGTGCCGCCGATACTTACCGCTTCACCCCGCGACAACTGGCCATCATGTGTGGTTCCCACAACGGTTCGGATGATCACCGCCGGGTTGTCATGCAGAATCTGGAGGCTGCCGGCAACAGTCCGGACCTGCTCCAGTGTGGTACTCACTGGCCCATCCAGATGGAACTGGAAAAGGATTACCCCACAGGCGGCGAGGACCACGACCCGGTTCGCCACAACTGCTCCGGAAAGCACTCTGGTTTCCTTGCGCTCGCGCGGCATATCGGCCAGGATCCGGCTACGTATCTTGATCCCGACAGCGATTTGCAAAGCCGCGTTCGCCATGCTATCGCCGTTATGACCGACTACCCGGTTGATCAGCTCAACCCGACCATCGATGGCTGCTCGGCGCCGAATTACGCCCTGCCCCTGTACAACCTGGCTCTCGGCTTCATGCGCCTGGCGACGTTGCAGGGACCCGACCGGGCCATAACCGAGGCTCTTGGCCGAGTTCGCGAAGCCATGTGGGCCTATCCCGAAATGGTTTCCGGCAAACACCGCATCGATCTGGACATCATGCGTTCGTTCCCGCATAACGTGGTGTGCAAGGTGGGCGCCGAGGGGGTTGAGGGAATCGGTTTCGCCGATCCACCGATCGGCATCGCGCTGAAGATCCACGATGGTGCCGGGCGGGCGCGCCCGCCGGTCATTGTCGAGATACTCAAACAGCTTGGAATTATTGACAATATCGCCCGTTTTCCGTTTCTTGTAGGAAGAGAGCGCCCGCAGGTCCGCAATAACCGTGACCTGCTTACCGGGCACATAGTCGCGGACTTCAAACTCCGGGAGGCATAATGCCTGCCAACTCGGCCAGCAGCTATCTGACCAGCCAGCTCGGGC
>CAZXRO010000374.1:1574-2566 GCA_964642435.1 uncultured Ignavibacteriales bacterium | reverse complement strand
ACGCCCGGCAATGGGACGAGCTTGACAGGCGTTCCGGGCTGAGACTGCCGTTACGCTCGTTTGTCTGGCTCACGGCGCACCTTGCGCACCGGCTGCGTAGCAACGAATCCTGGCTCTGTGTTATGTTAACCTGCGGCGGCCGTCTGATCGGGGTACTTCCTGTCTTTCATCGACAGATTCGAACTGCCGGGCTCAGATACCGCGTCGCTTATACTCCTCGTGATTATTTCCTGAAATCAGTCGACTTCATTGCTGCACCCGAAGACCACCACAGGGCACTGCCGTACGCTATTGCTGCTGTGTTTCGACACCTGAACGGTCCGCTGTATTTCCAGTTCAAGCAGGTTGCTGAGGACTCTCCTACGATGCAGGTGGCTGGTCAGGGATTGAGTGGCTTCCTAAGCGCAAGGCAATTCGATGAACGGGGCAGCTATCTTGATGTCTCCAATGGTGGTGACCTACTCTGGTCGCGAACCGGCGGCAACCTTCGCCGCAACCTCGCCAGGTGGCGCAAGCGGATGGAGCGGGAAGGTGAAGTCGAGACGGTTGAGTGGATTTCCGCCGGAAAGGGTGCCGAGGCATTGGAGGTCTTCATGACGGTGGAAGCCGCCAGCTGGAAGGGACGCAGCGGAACTCCGATCGCTAACTCTAAATCACAGATACGTCTCTTCAAACAGCTTGACAAGGCCCTTACCGATAGTGGCGAGCTTCAGTGGTGGTTCCTTACGCTCTCAGGCAAGCCCATTGCCGGGGCCATGGCGCACCGGTTCGCCGATGTGCTGTGTATTGCCAAGATCGCGTATGACGAACAATTCGCCAAGCTGGGTCCGGGCAACCTCTTGTTCGAGGACATTCTCAAATATGCCTGTGATGATTCTGCTATCAATCGGGTGGACTTGATCAGCGATATGGCGTGGCATGACCGCTGGAAAGCCTATAAGCGACGATACTACCATGTGTGGTTCTATCCTGCCAATGTGCGCTCAACAGTG
>CAZXRO010000374.1:0-1564 GCA_964642435.1 uncultured Ignavibacteriales bacterium | reverse complement strand
ACTGCTCGGCTGGCTGCCGCGTCGCGCATATCAATTCCTCAGGAAACGGTCGCTGGCTACCAAAGCAGTCAACAAAGGAAGTAATGAAACTCATGACTGATACCTCCAGTACTGCCACCGACCTTGCCGAAGCAGACTTCAGCATCGCTGTTGCCGACAGCTTCGAGGACCTCGAGCCGTGGGCCGACCAGTGGGATGAGCTTGCCCTCGCCATGCCCCAGAAGCTGGCTGTCCTGTCACACGCCTGGATGAGCACCTACTTCAGGCACCGAGTTGCGATGAACGAGCAATGGTTTTGCGCACTTGCCCATACCGACGACAAGCTGCTGGGCGTTCTGCCGTTGGTTGTGAAAAGGCGCAAGGCGTTCGGCGTGCCAGTCTGTGTGCTGGCCGCGCCCTTTGACTGGCACACCATCTCCGCCGACTGCGCGGTCCGGCGGGGCTGGGAGGAGGCTGTCATTCCCGCCATGATCCGCAAAGCCTTCGCCCACGTCCCGGAGGCATTGTGGCTGGAGTTGATGCGGTTGCCGGAGAGCTCCCCAACGCTGACGCATGCGGCTGCCGTTCCCCACGCTCGCCTACTGGTGGAGCGGGACGCACCAGGGTCGATCTTCCCCACTCAGGGGGACTTCGACGCATATTTCGCCGGCCTGAGCGGGGATTTCCGGAGGGAGTTGCGCCGACGAATCCGTCGTCTGGAGAAAGACTGCGGCGCTGAGCTGGAATTCCGGGTGGTGTCGCACAACTGGCAGGCGGATTTCGAACGACTCCTGGACCTTGAGGCCGCTGGCTGGAAAGGGGATCGCGGGTCGGCAATACGGGGGTCAACGACTCTTGTGGATTTCTACCGCGATCTGGCCGGCCGTCTGGCCGACATGGGCTGGCTGGAGCTGTACTTTCTGGAGTGTGGATCGCAATTGCTGGCCGCCCAATTGGGTGTCTGCTTTGCGAAATCAATCTTGCTCCTCAAGACATGCTACAACGAGCAATTTCGTCGCTATTCACCCGGCATTCTGTCTCGATACTTCGTACTGAAGCGGGCGTTTAGCTCGGCTGACATCGAGCGATTAGATGCCATGACCCGGGCGGACTTCCACCTGCACTGGAACCCAGACAGTTGCGAGTACCGCCACCTTTACGTATATTCTTCCGGTTGGCGCAGTACCCTGATCGACCGCTGGCCGCGCGCCATACGTGACTGGGGACAGAAGCAAAGGTGGCTTCGGCGGCGGCTGAAGCGATAACAGCAAGCATAGCAGTTTAAGCTGATACCATGATCATGAAAACCCAAACCGCGACATCGAAGGTTATTGCTGTTACCGACCGACAGGAACTCGATCGCTGGAGTGAACAGTGGAATGATCTTGCCCTGCAGACCCCGGGAGCCAGTCCGATGTCCTCTTTTGCCTATTACTCGGCTTGGCTGGATTGCCGGTTGCGGCCGAGCGACCGTTGGGTGTGCGCGTTGGCATTTCAGGGCTCCCGCCTGGTCGGCGTCATGCCGCTGCTGGTCGAGAGGCGCAAGATTGGACCTCTTGCCTACACAGCGCTGATCAGCCCGTTC
>CAZXRO010000373.1:0-2593 GCA_964642435.1 uncultured Ignavibacteriales bacterium | reverse complement strand
ACGCCGTGGCGATTGGCAGGCGCTCGTTGATTCCGGCGCTATCGTCCTGCCTCCGGGGTGCGGACCGTGTATCGGTCTCGGCAAGGGATTACTGCAGGATGGTGAGGTGGGCATCTCCGCTACCAACCGCAACTTCAAGGGACGCATGGGCTCTCGTGACGCCGAGGCATACCTCGCCAGCCCGGCCGTGGTCGCCGCCTCGGCGATCGCAGGACACTTTGACCTCCCGGTAGATATTGAGGTTGTCGACACCAAGGCTGATATCAGGATCAACGCCAAGCCCTCGGGCGACACTCCGACCGTGAAGATCATCGACGGTTTCCCGAAAACCGTCACCGGCGTGCTTGTCTGGTGTCACCAGGATAACCTGAACACCGATGGCATCTATCCCGGCAAGTACACCTATATCGATGATTTCACCGCCGAGCAGCAGGCCGCGGTCGTCATGGAGAACTATGACCCGCAGTTCGGCAAGATTGTCCACAAGGGGGACATCGTGGTCGGCGGCTTCAATTTCGGCACCGGCTCCTCGCGTGAGCAGGCCGCTACAGCGTTCAAGCACCGCGGTCTGGCCATGGTGATCGCGGGGTCGTTCTCCCAGACGTATAAGCGCAACGCCATCAACAATGGTTTCCTCGTGATCGAGTGCCCGGACCTCGTGCGTGACTTGGCCAAGCAGTTCGGAAACGAGCAGCTCACCGTCCGCACCGAACTCGAGACGACGGTCGATTTCGAGAAGGCGAAGCTCACCGTGCAGAGCAAGAGCTACCCGATCGGCCCGGTGGGCAAAGCTGCCCAGGAGCTGATCGTGGAAGATGGCTTGCAGAACTGGGTGAAGGCCCGGCTGTAGGTCGCGCGAATGATCGGCCGGTTCCCGGGACCTTTGTTGGAATGCGGCCGTTGATGAGTAAGTATGCAAGATGTGAACAGATAAAGCGATGGATTTACACACATGACACAGGACAAAACTCTCTCCCGCCAGATAGCCGAATTCGCGGTTGGTCTCAAGTACGAGGACCTTCCTGATAATGTTGTCACCGAGGTCAAGCGTTACCTGTACGACTCCATTGGCTGCGCCTACGGAGGCTACCACACACGCGACGTTCGCTCGATCCGCGAGATCTACACAGATATGGGCGGCAAGCCGGAATCAACCGTGCTCGTGTTCGGTGACAAGCTGCCGGCCGTGAGCACCTCGTTGATCAACTCGTTGATGATCCGCGCGCTCGACTTCAATGACATCTACTGGAAAGAGGACCCCTCGCACCCGTCCGATATCATTCCCGCCGCCCTCAGT
This sequence comes from uncultured Ignavibacteriales bacterium, assembly GCA_964642435.1. Classification (GTDB taxonomy): domain Bacteria; phylum Zixibacteria; class MSB-5A5; order GN15; family FEB-12; genus WJKG01. The sequence continues at coordinate 1,296 of CAZXRO010000373.1, read as the reverse complement.
ATGGGGGAGCGCCAAGGCGCGAGCATGAAAGACGTGATCGTCGCCATCGTCCTCGCCTATGAGTTTGAACAGCGCCTGTGCGAGTTCGCCGTTCCGGGTGTGCGCGAGCGAAAGTGGCACCATGCAACCCTCACGCAGTTCGTCAGCCCCATCGTGGCCGGCAAGCTGCTCGGCCTGACCGTGGAGCAGATGACCAATGCTATCGGTATCAACGGTTGCCACAACCACACTATCGGCTGCCCGACGGCGGGCAAGCTGACTATGATGAAGAACACCGTCGACCCGATGGCCGTCCAGACCGGCGTCTTCGCCGCACTGATGGCCCAGAAGGGCTACACCGGTACCGAGGCGGTAATCGAGGGCAAAGAAGGACTCAAGGATGTCTTCGGTCCTGACTGGGATGACAACAAGCTCGTTGGTGGCCTGGGCGAGAGGTTCAAAATTCTCGAGTGCAGCATGAAGGCTTTCCCGACAGAGGCTCTTACCCACACCCACCTGTCAGCCCTTTTGAAGGTGATTACCGAGCACGATATCAAGCCGGAGCAGGTCGAGGAAGTCACCGTGACCACTATCGCCCGCGCCTGCGATATCCTGTTTGACCCGCACAAGTACCGTCCGGAGTCACGAGAGACCGCCGATCACTCGCTTCCGTACTGCCTGGCAGCGGCCCTGGTCGATCGCAAGATAACGACACAGTCATTCAGCGATGAAAAGCTGAAAGACCCGAGAATCTGGCAGGTGATCGACAAGTTCAAGGGCGAGGCCTCCCAGGAATTCGAGAAGATGTTCCCCGCCAAGCAGCCCTCACGTGTGCGCGTCAGAACGACCGATGGCGCCGAGCACGAGGCTTACCTGGAGTACCCGAAAGGCGATCCGCGCGAGCCGATGACGCTTGAGGACCTGGAGGCCAAATTCAACGGCCTGTCCGCCGAATTGCTCAGCGAGATGCGGCAGCAGGAGCTCAAGGAGAAGATCTTCTCCGCCGAGACCATGTCCTGCAGCGACCTGGTGCAGGCGACGGTGGTGGCGAAGTAGCGCTCCAGGTTGAGGTCACGATCTTAATTGGCCCGGTGCGCTTCAGTGTGCGCCGGGTCTTTCTTTTGTAGCGTGGATGCGCGCCCGGCCAATGGGGTACCGAAGAGTGCGAACACCGACGGCACAACGAGCAGGAAGACAATCCCAGTGAACTCCATGAAAACGCGAGTCTCTTCGACGCACCCCATTGGAAACGACAGCACGAATGGAACCAGAGCTACAAGGAGCGCTCTGCGAAGAAATCGTGGCTTGGTGCCCCAC
>CAZXRO010000372.1:0-2606 GCA_964642435.1 uncultured Ignavibacteriales bacterium | reverse complement strand
CGGCCACCGGATAACGAGGCGTCAAAGCGGATGAGATCCACATCACTCCCACTGCCGGCCGGGGCATCGCCCACCGCCGCGTTTGTATTCGCTGCTTCTAATGCCTCCCGCAGCGTCAGCCGACCATCCAATGCCACGGTATCCGACACGGAGTCCACCAGGTACTCGACGCGAGCCGGGTGGGTGATCGTCACCGAATTCGACGCTTCCACGGCTGCCGGGAAAGACACATCATCTATACTCACCCGCAGAATCGCCTCGCCCGGATCCAACCAGCAAGTCTTCCAGGTCAGTTCTCCAAGTAATTCGACAAACCCTGCCCCTTCATATGCAAAGTGCAACCGCCCCGCCTGCTCGTACGAGATATCTACCGACATCGTTGTCGGACCAACGACAGACAATTGAACCACTTCCTCGCGCGAGGCCGCCAACGTGCTTCCCGCTGCGGGAGATAGAATCGTCACCGAAGGACTCAGATCATGCCAACCCTCCACCGCACCGATGTCAACCGACAGACCTTCAATACGCATAGTGCCGAACACATCTTCCACGCCTTCGGCCAGAGTGCTATCACCGGCATCGGTCAAGACGCTTGCTGGACTGGGGTAGAACAGCATCCTTTCAGTATCCATAGCCACCCAGAGCCCCGGGTCACCACCCCCAACCATATTCCCACTGACCCCATCCTCAATCCCGCTCACACCCGTCGCACTGCCGATATAGTTGTGGCTACTGGCCGCGCTCACAATTGCTTCCACATCGGCGGCCATCTCTTCGACGAAATTCAGAGCAACCACTGTATTATGGAGGGTCATGGTACCGGCGTTTGTCACTCCCCCTCCAGTAGAAGTGGCACGATTCCCTGCAACAGTACAATTCACGGCCGTCAGAATGCCATCGCTGGCGTTGTAGAGACCAGCACCGTCCTCAGCATAGTTCTTCGAAATCATGCAGTTGAGCAGTGTCAGTATACCGGCGTTATGGATTCCGCCTCCATTAGTGCCGTCTCCGCCAGTGAGGATCAGACCCGACAGTTGGGCCTCCACGCCTGTAGAGACCCTGACCACCGGACCGAGAGCCATTCCATCCAAGGTCAGGCCGCCCGAGGGACCTGTGATCACCACATCGTCAGCCACAACGAGTGTCGCCCCCGACAAGTCAATCCGACCACCCGACAACGACGAGTCGAAGCCAATGATGTCTGCTCCGCTCCCGCTGCCTGCTGAAGCATCTCCGACAGCCTCGTTTGTACTCGCCGCCTCTAAAGCCTCTCGCAGTGTCAGCTGGCCGTCCAGGGCGATCACGTCCGCCGTCGAGTCTACGAGGTACTCAACCCGGTACAGATGCGTAACCACCGTCGTATTGTTCGTTTCAGCTGTTCCACTCTCTTTGTATTCGAGCAGGGCATCGCTTTCGTCCACCGTCACTGTGACCTGCAGGTCTCCAATCCCAGCAGGCCCATCAGGCAAGGTGAACTGATAGCTGCGCCCGGCAACTTCGCCCGGCAGAATGTCGTTGTTGGCGTAGTACTGGGTTGTATCCAGGAGGGTCTGGCCCGTGGTTGTGTTCACAACCTTGATTCGGTCGGACCAATCACCCATAGCGGCCCCATCACCAATATTCACGTTCGACCAACTTATCGTCACCATCTGACCTGACTGCAAGCTAATTGGTGTCACGGCTAGGTCCTGCACTTCTAGGTCCGGGTAGGCCGCCAATGTCGATGCAATCAGGATCATCGCCGCGTTGTTCGTCTCGGCTGTCCCGTCCGCGTTGTATTCAAGCAAGCCATCGCCTTCATTCACCACTACTGTCACCTGGAGGTCTCCCACTCCCGCAGGTCCATCAGGCAAGGCGAACTGATAGCTGCGCGCGGCTGCTTCGCCCCCCAAGACGTCATTGTTGTCGTAGTACTGCGACGTGTTCAGCAGGGTCTGGCCCGTGGTTGTGTTCACCACCATGATGCGGTCGGACCAATCACCGAGGGCTGTACCATCGCCCGTATTGGCGTCCGACCAACTGATCGTCACCATCTGACCGGATTGCGGATCACTTGGCACTACCGCCAGGCCCTGTACCTCCAGGTCTGGGTAGGCCGCCAGCGTCGATGTGGCCAGAATCGTTGCTGCATTATCCGTCTCAGCTGTTCCGTCCATGCTGTACTCGAACAGACTGTCACTTGAATCGACCGTCACCGTCACCTGGAGAGTTCCGGCTCCTGCAGGCCCATCGGGTAAGGTGAACTGATGGCTACGGAGAACACCCTCCCCTACTGCGACGCTGTTGTTTTCGTAGTGCGATATGATATCCAACAGGGCCTGGCCCGTTGTCGTGTTCACCACTTTGATGTGGTCGGACCAATCACCAGCAGCTTCCCCATTGCCTGTATTGGTATCCCGCCAACTGATCTCTACCGTCTGACCTGATTGCGGAGCACTCGGCACTACCGCCAGCCCCTGGACTTCTAGGTCCGGGTAGGCCGCCAGCGTCGATGTGATAAGTATCGTCGCCGCATTGTTCGTCTCGGCTGTTCCATGGGCATTGCGCTCGAACACGCTGCCAGCCTCGTCCGCTGTCACTATCACCTGGAGATCCCCGACTCCAGC
>CAZXRO010000371.1:0-2609 GCA_964642435.1 uncultured Ignavibacteriales bacterium | reverse complement strand
GGAACTGCAGGTCGATGACCAACATGGGACTTCCGTCCTCAACGCGTCGGACGGCGTCGGGTCTTGTTCCCCACCCCCTTGGCCCTCATCTTTGGCAGATGGGCAGATCCGCGGCGGCTGGCTTATCTGCCGCAGATGGGACGGCTGGCATGACCGCTGCCGGTGACAGATGAGAGCAAGACTGCGGCCCGCAGGTTCTGCGGGCAGGGCCGCGCGCGGGAGAGAGCCGGTGACCGATACGGACAATGCTGAAATGCGCCGCGGGGCCAAGCTTACGCGCGATGAAGTCCTCGAGATTGTGGCCCGATGCAAGGCCGGCGACGCTCAGAAGGCCGTGGCTGCAGACTACCCCGTCAGCCGAGCGATGGTGGGCCGAATCATGTCAGGCTTGAACTGGAGCGAGGTGAGCGGCATCAAAGCTCATAAGCCCGGATACGCGAGAGGAGAAAGCGCCCCCAGTGCGAAGCTCACCCGGGATCAGGTTTCCGAGATCGTACGACGCTGTGAGGCAGGCGAAAGATACGAGTCCGTTGCCAGTGACTTCCCGGTCAAACGCGATCAAGTATCGAGCATCATGCGCGGGGAATCCTGGGCGCACATCACGGGGATCGAAGGCGGGACCGGACCGCAACGGGGTAGCGACAAGCCCGGCGCGAAGCTGACCGAGGCCAACGTGCTCGAGATACTACGGCGCCACGAGGCCGGCGAGCCCCAGATCGACATCGCGAAGGACTATCCTGTGAACCAGAGCACGATCTCGAAGATCGTGCGGGGGACCCGATGGAGCCACGTCACCGGCATCGAACCAGAGTGACAAAGCCCTCATCCACTCGTTCAATGCGTCAATCAACGGATCCTTATCACCCTGGATCCTATTCGTCGCAGCCTCGCCGGCTCTCTTGCTGGCGATAAACCTGGATTCGACAGGGAGACCACGGTGAAGGACGCCCTCGACAAACACCAGCATCTCGTCAAAGCTGGCCCCACTGCTCCGGAGATGGCCACCTGTCCTGCCTGCGGCGGCATCGTTGAACTCCGCGGCCGGCGTGTCGGCCGGAATCCGAACGACAAGACCTGGTACTACCGCCACCGACGCGGCGAGGGCCGCCAGTGCTCCCGCCGCTACGGGCCCCACTGGTAGCTCTACCACGACGGATATCTGGAGCCTTGCTTGTAGAGATAATCCACCGAGGCCCGAGGGCTCCTCACCCCACGTTCTGACCCGCGCTACCGCCAGGCTCCCGTCTCTACTGCCCTACGAGAGACCGCCCAAGGATTCCTATCCCTATTCGATGTCCTTGGACACGCTGAACTCAATCGCGAACTCCAGCTCCCCCAACTCACATCCTTATACCACGATGTCCTCAACCCGCGGGAGCACACTTCTCGTGCAGCCGGCTGGGCTCGGGGGCTACGCCAAGTGGTCAGGGCAGCCCGGCCCTAAGTCTCTGTCTGCTAGAGATCCCGCCTTCGAACTAGGCGAGCCACGCAAGGTTCGCGTGGGCCGTGGCGATGTGCTGCGGCATATTGGCCGTACTCGCTAGCTGTAGCGGCGGAGACACCTAGCATCGAGTTCGCTCATTCGTACCGCTCATCCGGCACGAGCTCGACAGATGGGTCAAGCAGTGCGTCTGAACTACAATGCCTCCCGCTCGCTCAACCAGGACAGGTCGGCAAGGGCACGGATGAGTGACCTTGCGTCATCCGCAGATTACGTGGGTCCACAACGCAAAATACTCGGACGGACCGGAGAGGATGCTGTAGGCGCGCCGTAATCTACCGTTCCCTGTCCATTCCTCGGAGTCGAAGCAGCTCGCTGACCAATCAATCTCGCCTTGATCCTGTCGGCTTGGTCTTCAGTTCCTCACTCAAGCTGATATACTTGGCCCGCACCCGACGAAACTCCTCGCTTGTATACGTCTCTCTCGCCCAGTCCAGGGCTTCTTCATCCCACAGGCTCCAGATTTCGTCGGGTGCATACTGAAGATACGGCTTCTGTTCCCAGTTTGAGCCATGCCACAGGTGCAGATCGCCTTGCTCCATGCCGAGCAGACGGGGGATCATATACACGTTGGAAATCATGGCTTCACGCAGCTTGAGAGTCGCGCCAGACACATCGCCTGAGCGATACAGAGCAAGGGCCCAACACAGGTTGTGAAACGGTTCCCCAATATCATCCGGAAAGGTCTCCGCAAACCACTCGAAGGCAGCGATGGCGCCCTGGAGATCACCCAAGACGAGATAGAGCGGCCCGATCAGGTATCGCTTGCCATACCCGTCGCTGATCGTGCCACGCTGCATCTGTTCTTGGCGTAGTTTTCTCTCATAGCTGCTGATGCGCCGTTTAATCTTGCTCGGTTCTTTGGGAAACTGAAACATGGGTCTTTTCTCCTTATCCTGACGTTACACCAGCCTCTGACTCTTCGCTATCGGCCCCAGTGTAACCATATCTCCGCAAGAAGGTAGCTTTTCGAGTCCTTCGGCTGAGTTCTGCCTATTGCCTTGGCGCTGGAAGGCCAGTTGTCTTACGTACGGTCTGCCTGTCGCCGGTGTTATGTGAACGCATGGTACGCGGTCTCTCGGTGGCTGCCAAGTACTGATCACCATCT
>CAZXRO010000370.1:0-2609 GCA_964642435.1 uncultured Ignavibacteriales bacterium | reverse complement strand
AACCTGGTCGGGTTGATGGGCCGCATTGTGGATGAGCTGGGTGTGTCACCTCGCTATGTGGCCCATGTGCTGGCGCACACGCTCAAGCATATCGAGGGGACAGTGCCGCGCTCGGTCGATTTCAGTTATGACCGGGTGTATGACCTGTTTGCGTATGTGAAGGAGAAGGAGCTGGATCCGCAGATAGTTGAGCCGATGCTTGAGGAGGTGTACCGCCACCCGAATATGGTGCTCGACTCGGTGCTGAAGGTGGCGGGGTATGTGCCGACGACGGCAGAGCAGATCGAGGCGGATATCCCCACGCTGGATAGGAAGTTTGATACAATCTGTACCTCGCGAGATCCGCGGGCGCGGTACCACTGGATAATGGGGCGGCTTCGAATGCGGGCGCTGGGTAACCTGCCCCTGGCGCAACTTGGCGAGCTGGTAGAAAGGAGTATCAGCCATGAGTGACATGTTCAAGGGCTACCGCGGTGCCGCCCTGGAGGCGCTCAAGAAGTTCAGTGTGCGGGTGTGGAGCCAGGCGAAGCTGAAGACGACCCGTGGCGCGTTTGAGGGGATAATTCTCCCGCGTTCAGAGAATGATGACACTGACCATATCGTGCTGAAGCTGATCACCGGATACAATGTCGGGATCGCGGTTGATACGATTGAGCAGATGGACGAGGTGGGCTACAAGGAGGCCCACTACAAGATACCGGAGCGTGAGTTCCCGACCTCGCCGGACAAGCCGAGCGTGAAATTGTTCGGGACTGGCGGAACGATTGCCTCGCGGCTGGATTATCGGACGGGCGCGGTGATCCCGGCCTTTTCGCCGGGTGAGTTGTACGGCGCGGTGCCGGAGCTGGCTGATATTTGCAATTTGACGACCGAGAAGCTGTTTGCGGTGTTCTCCGAGAATATGGGCCCGCAGCAGTATATCGTGCTGGCCAAGGCGATTGGCGATGAAATCAGGAAGGGAGTCGACGGGATTGTAATCGGTCACGGGACGGATACGATGCATCATACGGCGGCGGTGCTGTCATTCATGGTGCAGAACTCGCCGGTGCCGATAGTGCTGGTGGGGTCGCAGCGATCCTCGGACCGTCCGTCCTCGGATGCCGCGCTGAATCTGATTCATGCGACCAAGACGGCGGCAGAAGGCGATCTGGCGGAGGTCATGGTGTGCATGTTCGGGCCGACCTCGGACCAGTACGGCCTGTTGCACCGGGGGACCCGGGTGCGCAAGATGCACTCCTCGTATCGGTCGACCTTCCGGACGATTGGCGATATCCCGCTGGCGACGGTGGACAAGGATACAATCACGCCGCTTCGCGATGACTACAAACGTCGACGGAAGGACCACGAGGTCAAGATCGTGCCGACGTTTGAGGAGAAGGTGTCGATAGTCTACTACTACCCGAACATGCAACCGGATATCATTGACTCGCTGGTGGACAACGGGTATCGCGGGATTGTGATTGCGGGGACGGGATTGGGGCATATCAACAAGCCGGTGTATCCGGCGATTGAACGAGCGGCAAAGAAGGGCGTGGCGATCTACATGACGGTGCAGACGCTCTGGGGGTATGTGCACATGTTCGTGTACGATACTGGACGCGATTTGATGGCCAAGGGAATTGTGCCGGCGGCAAACATGCTGCCGGAGGTGGCGTATGTGAAGCTCGGTTGGGCGCTGGGCCAGACGGAGGATATGGAGGAGGTCAAGCGTCTGATGCTGACGCCGATCGCGGGTGAGATCACCAAGCGGGAGCCGTACAACGGTTACCTGGTGTTTCAGGGAGGGATACCCGAGGTGGAGGAATTTATCAGCAAGATTCACATGTAGGGGTCTCGCTGCGTAGCGTATAGTATGTTTGAGTTTCCGACATCGGGAGTTGAGACCTGGTTCTGGCTGCCGACGCTGGTGGCTTTTGTGCTGGCGACCCTTACCTCCTCGGCGGGGGTGACGGGGGCGTTTCTGCTGCTGCCGTTTCAGATGTCGGTGCTGGGATATACGGCGCCGGGAGTGAGCGCGACTAATCTTCTGTACAATATATTCGCGATTCCACTGGGGGTGAATCAGTTCCAGCGCGAGAAGCGTATGGTGTGGTCGCTGGCGTGGTTGCTGGGGCTGGGGACGATTCCGGGGATACTGCTGGGGGCGATGATTCGGGTGGTGTGGCTTCCGGATCCGGGGCCGTTCAAGGTGTTTGTGGGGTTGGTGCTGTTGTATCTGGGCGCACGGATCGGAATCGACCTGTGGCGGGGGCGACATCGGGAGAAAAGGCCGGTTGAGACAATGACCGAGGGGGTGATAGTGCAGTCGGCGAGCTGGAAGACGATCAGCTACCATTTCCAGGGGACATTGTACCATGTGCCGAATGTGTCGCTGTTCGTGATTTGTGTGCTGGTGGGGATTGTCAGCGGAGCGTACGGTATTGGGGGTGGGGCATTTCTCTCGCCGATCATGGTGTCGGTGTATGGGCTGCCGGTGTACACGATTGCCGGGGCGGCGCTGTTTTCGACGGCGGTGGCCTCGGTGGCGGGGGTGCTGGTCTATCCGCTTGTCATGCCGTATGTAGCGGAGCCGGGACTGTCCACCTCGCCGGATGTGTTGTTGGGCCTGG
>CAZXRO010000369.1:0-2655 GCA_964642435.1 uncultured Ignavibacteriales bacterium | reverse complement strand
CAAGAGAGTGCTCGATATCGGGGCGGGTACCGGCAAGCTGACAATCATCGCAGCCCGGGCCGACGCCTGCGCGGTTTGGGCGGTTGAGCCGGTGGGGAGGTTGCGGCGGTTCATTCGAGAGAGAGCTGATCAGCTGCGGTTGGCATCTGTATATTCGGTCGATGGGCTGATCACGCGGATACCTTTTCCAAGTGATTTCGCGGATGTCGTCATGGGTGGCCATGTCTTTGGTGATCAACCACTTGAGGAACTAACAGAGATGGAGCGAGTGACACGAAACGGGGGTATGGTTATCCTGTGTCCGGGCAACAACGACGTCGATGACGACCGTCATCGCCTGTTGGTGTAACGAGGATATGAATGGGCGACATTCGAGGAGCCTTCTGATGGTCCTAAGCGCAAGTACTTCAACCGACTGTAACCCGTCAACGCCCGCCCGACGGGGGGTGAGTTCACATCGAATCCTGTTGTCAGTTGCGGAACTTTCACCTATATTGTGGCCTTGTGTATCATAAATGGCGTCCCTGGCCGCAGGATTGGTCGGAGGTTGTCCTAATGATGAGGAAATTCACTTGTTTGACAAAGTCTTGATAGCCAATCGTGGCGAGATTGCCCTGAGAGTCATCCGGGCGTGCAAGGACCTGGGTTTGAAGACAGTGGCTGTTTACTCGGAGGCGGATCGCGACTCGTTGCATGTTCGTTTCGCCGACGAAGATGTCTGTATTGGTCCTCCGGCCGCGAACAAATCGTATCTGGACATGAAGCGGATTATTGCTGCTGCCGAGGTGACCAATGCCGGAGCGATCCATCCCGGCTACGGATTTCTGGCAGAGAATGCCGACTTTGCCGAGGTGTGTGAATCGTGCGGGATTACATTCATTGGTCCCACCCCGCATCAGATTCGCGATCTTGGTGACAAGGTCAAGGCCAAGGAGATAATGAAAAAGGCGGGTGTGCCTGTTATTCCGGGGTCCGATGGAGTAGTGCCGAATTTTGAGGCAGCCGCGCGACTGGCTGATGAGATCGGGTATCCGGTCATGATCAAGGCAGTTGCCGGAGGCGGTGGCAAAGGTATGCGGATGTGCCGCAATATGGCCGAGCTGGAACGAAACTGGTATGTCGCATCGACCGAGGCTGCAAACGCATTCAGCAATCCGGATTTGTACATGGAAAAGCTGGTAATTGACCCGCACCATATCGAGATCCAATTGATTGGCGATACCCACGGCAATTTCTATCACTTTGCCGAGCGCGATTGCTCCATCCAGCGCCGTCACCAGAAACTGATCGAGGAAACGCCCTCACCGTTGATGACTCCCGAGTTGCGAGAGACGATGGGACAGGCGGCGGTCAAGGGTGCGCGCGATGTCAACTACCGTGGTGTGGGGACAATCGAGTTCCTGGTCGATGCCGACCTGAACTACTACTTCATGGAAATGAATACCCGTATCCAGGTAGAGCATCCGATTACCGAGGAGGCGCTGGAAGTTGATCTGGTGAAGGACCAGATTCGTGTCGCCCTCGGGGAGAAGATAGAATACCGTCAGGAAGACCTGGTCCACAAGTGGGCCTCGATTGAGTGTCGGATCAACGCTGAGGATCCGGACAAGGACTTCCGTCCTGGACCGGGCACGATTACCGGTCTGCACATTCCGGGAGGTCCGGGAGTGCGAGTCGATCGGGCCGTATACACCAAGTACACCATTCCGCCCTTCTATGACTCGTTGATCGCGAAGCTGATTGTGCGCGGACGCACCCGCGAGGAGGCTATTGTGCGGATGCGAAATGCGCTCAGCGAGTTTGTGGTGGAGGGCGTGCCGACGACGGTCTCATTTCACCAGCGGATTTTTGCCCACCCGGACTTCGTTGCGGGCAAGTATGACATCAATTTCCTTGAGAACACATTCAAGAAGATGCCCGCTGCAGCGGACGAGCCTCAGACAGGATTGACGCTGAAACGGCCGGCTGAACAACTTGAAGCAGCGACCAAGACAGTACCGAGGCCGGAGGTCCAGAACGCCGCCAAAGCGGCTGATGAGTCGACGACCCCAACAGAGAAATAGAAGTACAGGATGTTGATCAGGAGGCAAGCGTGGATATTCCATCGGATCTGAAGTACACCAAAGAGCACGAATGGGTCAGTCTTGACGGTGATGTCGCTACGATCGGAATTACTGATTATGCCCAGGGTGAGTTGGGTGATATCGTGTTTGTCGAACTACCCTCAGTTGGCGAGAATATCGCACAGATGGACTCATTTGGTACGATCGAGGCGGTGAAGGCGGTATCCGATCTCTATGCCCCGGTTTCCGGTGAAGTCGTTGAAATCAACGAGGCGCTTGAGGATGACCCGCTGGTCGTGAACCGTGATCCGTACGGTGATGGCTGGATGGTCAAAGTGAAGGTTTCCGATACCGGTCAAGTCGAGCAGCTACTCGATGATGCCGCGTATAAGGCAATACTGGATTAGGTAATGAGTGCCGGCTGTCTGGCTGTGTCATTGCAGCCAGCAGCCTGCCTCCCGATAACAGAGAAAGGCGGCTATGCCCTATATCCCCAACACCGATGACGATCGTCGGGGTATGCTCAAGAAGATTGGTGTGGAGTCGATCGAACAGTTGCTCGACGGCATTCCTGAGAACCTCCGCCTGAATC
>CAZXRO010000368.1:0-2691 GCA_964642435.1 uncultured Ignavibacteriales bacterium | reverse complement strand
GCGTCATAGCAATAATCGGCTGGCGCGGGAAGAGATTGGCCATCAACTGCGCCGTGTAACCGGACGTCGTGAAAGCCATAATCGCCACCGCTTCCAAATCGGCCCCCATCCGGCTGACTGCCTCCGCTATTGCGTTGGCCGGAGCCGACTCTATGAGAATTCGATCAAGATGAACATCCGGCCGCTCAGCAACGGCCTCAGTAGCGTTGATAACCTGCGTCATCGCCTGCACCGCCTCCAGCGGGTACTCCCCTGTCGCGGTCTCCGCCGACAGCATGAGAGCATCGACAAAATCATATACCGCGGTCGCCACATCATTCACCTCAGCACGGGTCGCTCGCGGCGAAAAACGCATCGATTCCAGCATCTGTGTAGCCACGATAACCGGCTTGTGGTGCCGGTTGGCCTGCCGGGTAATCTCCTTCTGAAAACGAGGCACGTCCTCAAACGGCAACTCAACACCCAGATCACCTCGCGCCACCATGACGCCATCGGCCACCAGCAAAATCTCCTCCAGACGCTGCATCGCCTCCAACCGCTCAAGCTTGGCAATGACCATCTGATCTCCGCCGGACTGGCTGATCAAGCGCTTAGCCTCAATAATGTCATCTCCGGAACGCACAAACGACAGCGCCAGAAAGTCTGCCCCGGCCTCGACTGCGGTGAAGATATCCCCACGGTCCCTTTCGCCAATCGTGGGGATCATCAAATCCGTTTGCGGCAGATTTATCCCCTTGTTCGGCAACAGCTTACCACTGTTTAGCGCAGTCAGCACCACCCGCTGCCCGTCCCGATCGGTAACATCAAACCGAAGATTCCCGTCGTCGATATAAACCTTCTCTCCCACCCTGAGCGAACTGATAATCCCCGGGTGGTTTACGCCAAGAACCCGTTCATCGACTCTGGTCTCACCCGTCGTCAGCGTTATCCGGTCATCGGTGGCGATCATCAGACTTCCTTGAAACCGGCCCACGCGAAGCTTCGGCCCGCTGATATCAAACAGGATACCGACCGGATACTCTGACTCGGCAGTAGCCTGGCGAATCATGCTCACAGCCGACAAGAAACTCCCCCGATCGCCATGCGAGCAATTGATCCGAAAGGCGCTCACGCCGGCACGACACAGCGCCCTGATTCGCCCCGGTTCGCCTATTGCGGGACCAAATGTAGCAATGATCTTGGTATGCTTCATTGGCCGCTGAATAGCCCAAAAACGCCCCCAAATCAACCAAAAAACAACCCCCGCTGCCTGGACACACGTCTATGGCCGAACAACACCACTCGCCGCTAAGTAATTGCCGTCAAACATCTTACAGACTTCCAATAAAACGATGATTACATTTTTGCAAAGCGACACTTCCCTTTACAACTAAAATGTGTTATATTAAATGGCCGCCGAATATGTGCGGCAGTGACACAAGAGGGTTCATAACGACTCGAATGCATTCAGGATACATGAGTAAAAAAGTCATTATTGCTGCCAACAACATGATTTTCACCTCGAAGATCATGACCTATCTCGATGGAGTGGAAGCCGAAGGAATAAAAGCAATCCGGTCGGACGACATTTTCAATAAGGCTCAGGAGCTTCAGCCTGATCTGATCATCATAGACCTCAACCTCAATGGGATCGAAGCACCATCGCTGATCAACAAACTGCGCTCCTATGGCGCCACCGCCGAGATACCGATTGTCTGCTACTCCCCACATGTCCTTAAGGACCAGATGAAGGCAGCCAAAATCGCCGGCGCCACCGAGGTCTATCCCAATTCCAAGATGAGCACCCGTATGGGATCCATACTGGGCAAGTACGTGGAAAACTGACAAGACAAATCCAGAAGTTGTTGAAACCGGGCCGCCTGTGGCCCGGTTTTCTTTTTAGTGTGACAAAGCGGACAATCGCCCGCAAGCATTGACACAAGAAAGGAGTCTTCGTGCAACTGCTGGAATTTCATCTCGAAGTTTCCGATCTGAACCAATCGATCGAATTCTACACCACGCTTCTGGAGTACAATAGACAGATAGATTTCGCCGACGGCAAAGCCTCGGTACTGGTAATGGAAAACGGCAGCGCATTTGGACTCTGGGAAAAAGGCAAACAGGGCCTGTTCGGCGGTCGAGGCGGTGAGCATGTGCATTTCGCTTTCAAAATTGATCCCGATGATTATGACAGCTACCGCCGGAAACTTGAAATCCTCGGAACAGAAGTCATGGAACACGACTGGCCCAAGGGCCACCGCTCCCTGTATTTCTTTGACCGCGATGGTCACCAGGGGGAACTCATGACCACTGATTGGCTCAACCTTCAAGACTAACCTCGGACCGCGGCCAGCCGATGCCTTTCGTTGCTGTTTAGACTTGCCCTTCTAAGGCCGAAAGGATAAAGAATAGTGTGCCATGCAAGGGAGACTGCAAGGCGGACGGAAAATGGAGAATATGTATAAACTATTAGTCCTTTTGATCTCCTTGATCATGACCGCTGGATCAGCGGCAGCCGACGTCAATCTGGACTCGCTGCTAATTGCGTCTGTAGGCGGCCCTGAAGCCCGCGACAAACTTCTTGGCTACACGTCGTTCCGATCCGCAGGATCGGCCGACCTGAATGGACTCAAAGGCCAGTTCCAACAGGTCTTTGTCCCGCCTGACAAACTCTACCTCGAACTCAATCTGGGCAACCTCAACCTTGTACAG
>CAZXRO010000367.1:0-2731 GCA_964642435.1 uncultured Ignavibacteriales bacterium | reverse complement strand
CATATGCAACGTCGATATCACCGTCACTTTCAGCGACGGCTCTGTCGTTACGTTCAACACAGGAAGCTAAGCAGATGAACCACCGGGAGACGTCGACATATCGGGACGAAACGCCGCAGGGGGCTGAGCACATACGGTCGGGCGTGCACCGTATCCCACGCGCCTGGGGACGTTGCCTGGTAACGTTCGAGGTTTCCGATTGCCGACTGCAATGGAGTGCTACACCTGCCTCAATGCGCAAGCGATCAAGCTGGACTCATCAGACGGTAGCTATTGGCTACGGCGAGCCGGATCGCCTGGCTGCGTGGTTCGACGAATTCTGGACCATGAATGGGGCCCGTCGCCATGAGCTCCACCTGCTTGTCTCAGGCCCCGATATTCTTCAGCGGTCCTTCTTTGTCCCCAAAGTACCACAAAGCGAACTGAAGGCCGTCGTCACATCACAAGCCCGCCACGTCTTCCCGTTCGACATACGCAAGGGGCTGTTTGACTTCAAGCAGATCGACCAGCTTGAGCGAGCCGGGGCACCTGTACTGGAGATCCACGCCCTGGCTCTTGGCGGCAACTGGCCCACTCTGCTCAGACGTTTGCTGGGTGAGCGATTGCGCGATGTCACCCTGATCACTTCACCCGGTCAGAAAGCGGAGCCGTGGTTGTCGCTCGTCAGCGGCACCTTCGCCGACGAGGACTCGCTCCTGGTCAAACTCAGAGACAACGTGTTGGAGACAGCCTTCTATCGCTTCGGCGAACAGGAGTTCTTCCGTGAGACCGTAATTGACTCCCTGCCAGCCAGCGGAGCAGCCGCGCCGCCGCCCGATAGCGACAGGTCAGCGTCTCCTGCGACAGATCAGGTCAATCCGCGTGTGTACAGTGACATCAGGCGGATCATTCGCGATGCCCTCGATTACTACCTTGGACAGACACCCGATCGCCATGTGCAGACTGTCTACCTGTGCCTGCCGCCAGCCTTCGACGAAGAAATCAACCTCTATGTCGACACCGAGCTGAATGCTCGCGCTGTCAGCATTGCTTCCCCGACCTTCATCGAACAGCATCTCGAACAGTGTGGAATCCACGAAATTAAGAGCCAGTATTGCACCCTGGCCTCACTGCTCCCGCCTGTCGGTTCTATCGATTCACTGCTGAACCTGCTGCCTGAGGATGTAGTCGCGGAGCGTCGCCTGATCCGCATCAGAGATATCGGCCGCGTTTCACTGACAGCTATCACGGTGGCTCTGGCCGTCATCACGGGACTTCAATTCCTTGAGTATCGGCAACTCGATCGGGTCGTGCAGCAAGAGCAGGCCAGAATCACCGCCCTCGAACAACACCCGCTTATCGCTGACCTAAATACCACCACCCACAGGGCAGGTGTCCTGCGAGGGGAGTTGGCACCATATGATCGTCAATCCGATCCCGGCATGCGCTATGGGTTGCAGGTCCTCTCCGGTCTGGCCCGGGATGGGATCGCACTGGATCGCATTCAGCTTGCCGCCGGCCCCGGTGGAGGTTGCCTGCTCTCCGCCAACGGAAAGATTACCGACGACCGGGGACGGCACGAGTCGCTGCTGTATGCTTATCTCGTTGAGCTTAAGTCGACCCAGGGCATCGGGCAGGTAGACCTGATATCCAAGAACTCCACTGAACAGTTCGGGCGAAAGACAGTCCACTTCGCCTTCAAAGCTGAGGTGGGTATATGAGACCACCTGTCGGGACATTTCGTGCTGTGCTGCCCGTCGTGATCCTGGTGGGGCTGATTATCGGATGGCATCAACTGTGGTATCAGCCGGTTTCAGGCAAGATCGTCAGTCTGGCAGATGTCAGTTCGCAGGCGGAACACAGACTTCAGAGATACTGCCGACACCTTCAGACCGCTCATGAGGTGACCAGCGAGTACCATTCCCTAAACGAGCAATGGGCACGCTTCCAGCAATCGTTGACAGACCCTGCAAAGGCCGAACAGGTGCAGCAAGAGCTTAGCGGCCATGCTGAGCGTTATCGATTGACAATGCTTGACTTCGGGCTTGACCTTAAACCATTACTTGAGAAGATCAATGACCCGAAATGGGCAGAGAATGTCAGTACTGTGCGCATCACAATGGAAGGAAGAGGCACGTTCAGCGACATTGGCGAATTCCTCGCCAGCTTGTCCGACAGGCCAAGTATCAGTGCCGTTCACGCAGCCACGCTGCAGTATGAACAACCAGCCTATCCCGAAGTGTATTTCTCCGTTCAATTGGATGTCCTGATGGCCGGCAACCGACAGGAGCGAATGCCATGACGGAGCAGAAACGCAAGCGGGTGATGTATTTCATTCTCGTTATCGCAGTTATCTGGGGAATCTGGAACAATCCTTTCGGTGATCGCAATAGGCCATCCTCCCAAGTACAACCGACGGTGGCTCCATCCGTGCAATCATTGGCAGATTCTATTCTCCAGGCTCAGCAGCTCCGCGCTGGGGGGCGGCAACAGGCAGATACCAAGTTCCCTGATATCGGCTGGCACAAGGATCCTTTCTCCGGTCATCCCCGCAGTCAACGCAGCGACCAACCAGTTCATCGAGAATCTTCCGGGCCAACGCTACGGCTGTCGGGAATCTCATCGATGGGAGACCAGAAAATGGCGATCATCAACGGCAAGCTGGCCGGTCCTCAGGCAGTTGTGGACGGGTGGGTTGTGGCCAGTATCACGACCGATGCCGTCGTCCTCGAGTCCGGCGATCGTCGAATGA
>CAZXRO010000366.1:0-2732 GCA_964642435.1 uncultured Ignavibacteriales bacterium | reverse complement strand
CTCACGAAGGCGCATAACCACCATGCTAACAATAAGTTACATGGCGGCAACCATGCCAGTTGCGAGGTCTCTCAGGTCGTATTCGGGAAGGAATTTCAGGGATAGGCAGGAATTGTTTTCTGCCGGATCGGTGCTTTGCTATTTGCTGTCAATCCGCTCGTGCTTGGCCCGCGTCTTATCGATCAGCTTGTTCATCGCTTCATCAAATCGGGCCGGATGATAGTACTCACCATTGGATTTCTGATATAGCGGACAGTCGGTCTTGTAACCGAAGCACTTCAGTTCCTCAGCCAGATAACACGCCTTCAAATAGGCACACCGAGCCGAGGGCTTGAGAACATCCTTGCGCACCATGTCACTTCTTATCGGCAGCAATACCGTTTTGTGGAGTGCCAATCCGCCAAAATCCCCTGTTTCAGGCAGGAAATAGAGCCGCCTCGGACCCCAATGCCCAGAAGTTGCAGACCTTTGCAATTGCCGTGAGGACCTCCTCAAACCGGTTGCATCCAACGGCGCAACCGAGTATATTTCAGCGGCGTATAAAGATCGACAAACAAAGTACTTACAAGGTCCCGACCGCGGGCTACCCCGCTTTTTCGACTATCATCGCTTTTGACGATTTACAGCACGCTTTTTGCATTGATCGAATTCAGAGAGAAGCTAACCTGTGAGGTATTTGAACATGAGGATAAATCTCAAGCTGCTCGCGTTGCTGGCCGCCCTGCTCCTTCTGGCCGCCATGAACTCACGCGCCCAGCAATTGATACCGGATCCGGGGCTGCCGGATACCGTCTATATCGACTCCGTCGCAACCGTTGCCGCCGCTGGACAGGCCCAGGTTCCCATCAACTTCGCCAATGATGAAAACCTCGCCGGGATTGGCGTCACCATCACCCACGATCTGCCCGGTTTGGTTATCGACTCCATCTCATTCATTGGCTCAAGAGTAGAGCTCATCGCCGTCAAGGGAGCCACCATCGTCAATGACTGGATCAGCATTTACGTCATTGTCATGTCAGAAAACGTCATCCCCCCCGGCAGTGGACCTCTCGGCACCCTTCATCTCAGTTTCAGCCCCGGTATCGGTGACCAGTTTGCCACCCTCGATACGATCACCATTGTCGATGATGACGTTGAATACAGCACTACCTTCACCACCGAGGGATCCGACTACTTCTACCCCCAGGTTGATCAGGGCTATCTGGATATCGACGGCTCCGGGTGCTGTGTCGGCGTCCGCGGCAACATCAATGGCGATACCACCGAGGAACCCAATATCTCCGACATGACCTATCTTGTCAGCTTCCTGTTCAGTGGCGGTCCCGAACCACCGTGTTTCGAGGAGGGCGACGTCAACGCCGACCTGAGCATCAATATCTCGGATATGACCTACCTCGTGTCTTACCTGTTCTCCGGCGGCCCGTCCCCAGCGATGTGCCCTTAAGAACTGACCGGCAACCATAGATATACAACGCAGAAGCCCCCGCCTTACGGCAGGGGCTTCTTTTGTTACAGCAAACAACCCAAGAGATGGTATTTGTACTCCCGCGACGACTTCCCTATTTGTCCTCGCGCTTGCGGCTCCTTTGCTTTTGCAGATAGCTCATAATCGCGATTTCATCCGCTTCTTTCTCTTCCTGAGCCTGCACCATATGCTCATGCTTCTCTTGTTGGCGCTCTTTGAGCTTCTCATAGACCTTCTTCTGCTTGGTCGCCTCAACCAGCGCCCGTCGCTTGGTCTCCACATTCCGCTCCAGCACCTTGAGCATTTCCCCCCCGGTCAGCGAATCCTTCTTCAGTTTCAACAAGTAGCGCGAGTAAATCAGCAGCTCCGCCACCGACATCTTCCCCGACATCTCGACTCGTTGCCGTTCCAGTGTGCCCGATCGTTCCTCGTGTATCTGCTCAAGCGTTCTCTTCTGTTCAAGTGCCTTATTCTGAGCCATACCATGCTCCTTCTGGCGTTCCTTCTCGAGGTGCGCCTTCATCTTAAGTAACGGCTCCAGGCGAAATGCGAACTTCTTCATGTCTCTGCCCAAGTGGTTTTGGTTGCGTCATACTTTTCTGGCCGCTCTTGGCCGCCTCAGAATCCGTCGTCTGTGCCGGTTGTGCCCCTCCCTCCATGATCTGGCGTAGCTGCTCCACAGCCCTGCTGTGATCGCAGAGCTCGGTAATCCCCTGCCTGAAAAAGGCGCGCAGCGGCTCGATCCTGGCTATCGCGTTGTCAATCCTGGCACTCGACCCCTTGGCATAGGCGCCAATATTGATGAGATCCTCGTTCTCCCGGTACACCGCCAGCACCTCACGCACCTTCTGCGCCAACTCGACATCCTCCGCCTTGCTGACATCCTTCATCAATCGGCTGATCGAATCCAGAATGTCCACCGCCGGATATTGATTCATGGCAGCCAGACGGCGCGATAGAGTGACGTGCCCGTCGAGAATTGAACGCACAGCATCAGAAATCGGCTCGTTGAAATCATCTCCCTCCACCAGGACCGTATAAATCCCGGTAATTGAGCCCCGGTCGGACTGACCGGATCGCTCCAGAAGCCGCGGCAGCATGGCAAACACCGAGGGCGTGTATCCCTTCGCCGTCGGAGGCTCGCCAATAGCGATACCGACCTCTCGCTGCGCCATGGCAATCCTCGTCAGGGAATCCATCATCAGCATGACGTCCATCCCCTGGTCGCGAAAGTGCTCCGCAATCGCCGTCGCCACCATCGCCCCCT
>CAZXRO010000365.1:0-2737 GCA_964642435.1 uncultured Ignavibacteriales bacterium | reverse complement strand
CCGATAGTCGCTACTTGTATGGCCCAAACCAGGAATACGGCCAGGGGGACAACATTGTTAACCATGCGCTCCAGTACACTGAGCGGCATATCACGAGCACGCAGTTCTCCGGCGACCACATCCTCATGGGCAACGGGCTCCGCCTCGACTGGCAGTTCTCCTATGCCAGCACCGCCCAAAATCAGCCGGATACGCGGTACTTCACCATCGTCGACAACGGCAGCAGTCAAACTATCGAACGAAGCCTCTTCGAGGTCCCGCGCCGGCTGCATCGCGAACTCGATGAAGACAATCGCGAATACAAAGCCAACTTCACTCTCCCGGTTGGTGACCGCAGCAAAATCAAGTTCGGAGCGGCACACCTGAACGCAAACCGCTACTACACCGAGCGCGAGTTCCAGTACAAGAACTACATCAGTTTCGCCAAATTCGATGGCGACATCGACGCCTATTCCCACACCATGGGACTGGATACGCTCATTCGACACGAGTATTACATAAGGGACACCCAACTCGTGGTTAGGTATAACTCAACGTACCATAACTTCATCACCGAAATTGACAACCCCCTCAACCGCTATATCGGCAAGCAAGACATATCGGGCCTCTATGGCATGATTGAGACCCCCATCGTCGGCGACTGGTTCTTCGTCGGTGGCGCGCGTTTCGAAGCAACCGATATGTACACCCTGACCGATACCATCACCACGCAGAAGAAATTCGGCGAAGGCGTCATCCACGAACGCGATTGGCTGCCATCAGCTAATATCATCTGGCGTACGTCCGACGCCATGAATCTCCGCCTGTCCTACGGGCGCACTGTCGCCCGCCCGACACTCAAGGAGATGACCCCGACCGAGTTCCAAACCTATGGCTCCAGCATCTATGAGATCGGTTCCGATAGCCTCCGCATGTCCAAAATCTCCAACTGGGACCTGCGCTGGGAATGGTTCGTGCGCCCCGGCGAAATCCTCGCCTTCACCACGTTCTATAAGAGCATCAGCGACCCGATCGGTTACACCTCCATCGGCACCAACGGTAACGTGCTCGCCGTCAACTCCCAGGAGGCAACAGTCTACGGTCTTGAGATCGAGGCTCGCCGCCGCCTGGATGTGCTCCACAATAGCCTGAGCAACTTCCACCTCGGCGGTAACCTGACCCTGGCAAAATCCACGGTCGACAAGTCGCCGCAGGAAATGATACAGATCGAAAACGCGGATCTGCCAAACCTCGTCGATGATCGACCGCTATGGGGCCAGTCCAACTACATCGTCAACTTCGACTTCGGATACGAAAACTGGCAGTCCGGTACCGCCATTGGCCTGTTCGCCAACACCTTCGGTGATCGCCTGCGCATTACCAGCTCTGAGCGTACCCCCGACGTCTACGAGGAGTCCCGATGGCAGCTCGATTTCGTCGCCTCGCAAAAGATATTCGGCCCCACCCTCAAGTTCTCAGTCAAGAACATCCTCAATGAGAACTACCGCCTCGTCTACAAGGACTATTTCTTCACCGACGGTGAGGTGCTCGAAATCTACGAGGAACACGAACGCGGCGTCACCTGGTCACTTGGCATGAGCTTCGATGTACTCTAATGAGACTACGCAATATACATAGAGATCTTTCGCATGAGCGTGTGCATATACCCGGCAAACTCAACTGAGAGCCACAAACGTTGAGAGTGCCAAACAGACTCTTTGAAAGCGTCTGAGTTGTCAGGACTAATAGGTAAACTTTCGCAGACCGACGAAAGGAGGTAATCCCGCACAGGATTCTTTGAAACACTTTCAGCGATTGACAAAAGAAGAAGAGAATCGCAGAAGATCAGAAGAAGAAGAAGAGAAGCGGCCCACTGACTCGGTCGCACTGTGAACGCTAATAACAGTTTTCTAAATGTAACGAGACAAGGAGGCACATTCGTGTTTCGTAAATTCGCAATTGCACTGTTCGTCCTTTGCCTGCCGATGATCGCATTCGGCCAGGTATCCGACGATGGCAAGCCCATCAAGGTCTTCACCGACGCCGACATGGTTGGTACCTACAACATGAAGGCGGATACGGTCTACAACCTCCAGGGCTTTGTCTTTGTAGAGGACGGCGCTGTCCTCAATATCGAAGCTGGTACTATCCTCAAGGGTAACCAGGGTTCCGGCGCCGCCGCCACGGCTCTCATCGTGGCCCAGGGCGGTACCATCAATGCGGTCGGTACGCCCAGCGCCCCGATCGTTATGACCTCCATCATCGATGACCTCGATGATCCCTTTGACATCCCGTTCAGCGACGCCCGCGGTAAGTGGGGCGGCCTGATCATCCTCGGTAACGCTCCCATCAATACCACCACTGGCGTTGGCCAGATCGAGGGTATCCCGGAGACCGAGCCGCGCGGTGCCTACGGTGGCTCCGATCCCGAAGACAACTCCGGTACGCTGCAGTACGTCTCCATCCGTCACGGTGGCTCCGAAATAGGCGCCGCCAACGAGATCAACGGCCTCACCATGGGTGGCGTCGGTCGCGGTACCACCATCGACCACATCGAAGTCGTCTACAACCTCGACGATGGTTATGAGTGGTTCGGTGGCACGGTTGACTGTAACAACCTCGTCGCTGCCTTCTGCGGCGACGACTCGTTCGACTACGACGAGGGTTGGTGCGGTTCCGGCCAGTTCTGGTTCACCATCCAGTCCAGCGATGCTGGCGACCGCGGTGGTGAGCACGATGGTGGCACCTCCCCGGTCGA
>CAZXRO010000364.1:0-2750 GCA_964642435.1 uncultured Ignavibacteriales bacterium | reverse complement strand
GTATGCTCCAGATAACTTGTTTGCCTTGATCGTCACATTATATGGTTCTGTTATTGTACCCTTGCTATTGAAGCCGGTTCCCAGTATAGGGGACGACGGGCGGTCTGTCAACGAGTATTCCCCGTTGTAAGATTGCAACTTGTTGGAAGATATAACCATCGCCCGGTCGGGACGCGCTCTTGGAGAAGAGCTTTTTATTGACGTTGCGGTTTGCTCCGTATATTCTTGCAAAGAACAAGAAAGGAATCAAGGATGGCAACAACTCAGACTAAGTCCGCTGCCCTCCAGAGGCCACCCTCAACCGCTGTCATTTCGGCTTCAATTGGCAAGAAAGTGCTCATGGCCGGCAGCGGTATTGTTTTGATTCTGTTTGTGGTGGGTCACATGGTGGGTAATCTACAGTTATTCATGGGCCAGGATCAACTCAATGTCTACGCCAGGGCGCTACAGGAGTTGGGCCCGGTCTTGTGGCTGATACGGGGGTTCCTGCTGGCAATGCTGGTGATTCACGTCTGGGTGGGCGTGCAGCTTTGGCTGGAGAACCGGCGGGCGCGCGGCCAGCGGTACACGAAAGAAGACACGGTGGCAGCGACGATAACATCACGCACGATGATCTACACCGGCCTGGCGATATTCTTCTTTGTTGTCTATCACCTGGCCCACTTCACGTTTCTCTGGACTCATCCGGAGTATGCGGGATTGCATGACGCGGCCGGGCGGCACGACGTGTATTCGATGGTGATTCTGGGCTTCCAACAACCATTGATCTCAATTGCCT
This sequence comes from uncultured Ignavibacteriales bacterium, assembly GCA_964642435.1. GTDB lineage: Bacteria > Zixibacteria > MSB-5A5 > GN15 > FEB-12 > WJKG01. The sequence continues at coordinate 1,972 of CAZXRO010000364.1, read as the reverse complement.
ATATTCTGGGCATGCTGTTTCTGTCTTTCCATCTGGCTCACGCCATATTCAGCGTGTTTCAGACGCTGGGGATCAACCGGCCAAGTGTCCAGCCGAAACTTCGAGCGATGGCATACATCGTAACGGTGATTGTGGTGGCCGGCTATATCTCCATGCCGCTGGCGGTGTTGACGGGACTGCTCACCTTGCCGCCGGGCGTACATTTGTAAACCAGGAGGGTTACGCATATTATGAAACTGGAATCGAAAATACCCTCAGGGCCGCTGGTGGAGAAGTGGGACAAGCACCGGTTCGATATGAAGCTGGTGAATCCGGCGAATAAACGGAAATTCACGGCGATTATTGTCGGGACCGGTTTGGCCGGTGGCGCCGCAGCGGCATCAATGGCCGAACTGGGTTACAACGTGCTGGCATTCTGCTACCAGGACAGCGCTCGACGGGCCCACAGCATCTCGGCGCAGGGAGGTATCAACGCTGCCAAGAACTACCAGAACGATGGCGATTCGATATGGCGGTTGTTCTATGATACGGTCAAGGGCGGCGATTTCCGCTCGCGCGAGGCGAATGTCTACCGGTTGGCTCAGGTCAGCAATGAGATCATCGATCAGTGCGTGGCTCAGGGTGTGCCGTTCGCTCGAGAGTATGGCGGAACGCTGGCTAATCGGTCATTTGGCGGTGCGCAAGTGTCACGGACGTTTTATGCACGCGGTCAGACCGGACAGCAGTTGCTGCTGGGGGCGTATCAGGCGCTGAGCCGCCAGGTGGCAACCGGCAAGGTAAAGCTGTTCACCCGGCATGAGATGCTTGATCTGGTGGTGGTCGATGGACACGCCAAGGGGATTGTGACACGTGACATGGTTACGGGCAAGATTGAGTCATTTGCGGCCGATGCGGTCATCCTGGCGACAGGCGGCTATGGCAACGTGTTCTTTTTGTCGACCAATGCCAAGGGCTGCAACGTGACGGCGAACTACCGGGCGTATCGCCGCGGGGCGGTGTTTGCCAATCCCTGCTATACGCAGATACACCCGACGTGCATACCGGTGTCGGGAGATTACCAGTCGAAGCTGACGTTGATGTCGGAGTCGTTGCGTAACGATGGCCGTATCTGGGTGCCGAAGAGCAAGGACGACAATCGCCATCCGAACGATATTCCCGAGGAAGATCGCGACTACTACCTGGAGCGCAAGTATCCGAGTTTCGGTAACCTGGCGCCACGCGATATTTCATCGCGTTCGGCAAAGGAAGTATGCGATGAGGGGCGCGGGGTCGGTGAAACCGGTCGTGGGGTCTATCTGGACTTCTCCGATGCTATCAACCGGCTTGGCCAGAAGACGATAGAGGATCGTTACGGCAACCTGTTCCAAATGTATGAGCGCATTACGGGCGAGGATCCGTACAAGGTGCCAATGCGCATCTACCCGGCCAGTCACTACACGATGGGCGGGCTGTGGGTCGACTATAACCTGATGTCGACGATTCCTGGATTGCACGTGATCGGTGAGGCGAATTTCTCTGACCATGGCGCCAACCGGTTAGGCGCCTCGGCTCTGATGCAGGGACTGGCCGATGGGTACTTTGTGCTGCCGTACACTATCGGGGACTATTTTGCTCGCACCGGCCCGACCAAGGTGACGACGGATCATCCGGAGTTCAAGAAGGTCGAGGAGGAAGTACACGGGCGGATGAAGAAGCTGCTTTCGATCAATGGCAAGCGGACGGTGGATACGTTCCATCGCGAGCTGGGACATATCATGTGGGAGTACTGTGGGATGTCCCGCAACGAGGCCGGACTGAAGAAGGCGATCGATATGATTCCGAAACTCCGCGAGGAGTTCTGGGAAGACGTGAAGGTACTTGGTGGCAACGAGGAGATGAACCAGGCGCTGGAGAAGGCAGGTCGTGTGGCCGATTTCCTGGAGTTTGGCGAGATGATGTGCTGGGATGCGCTGGAGCGTGACGAAAGCTGCGG
>CAZXRO010000363.1:0-2763 GCA_964642435.1 uncultured Ignavibacteriales bacterium | reverse complement strand
AACATCCTGCTCACCGGCTTCACCGTCGGCTTCTAAGCTTCCCCTCGACATCTCCCGGATCTTCCTGTAGGGCAGGACGCCGCCTTCGGCGTCCTGCCCTCATGTCTGCGACATCCTCATCAAAGTCATTGCGAGGACCGCCGCGCCGTCAGGCGCGCAGGGACGCGGCAACCTCAAGACACGCGACAATGCAACCGACCCAACGAGTCATCTCTACATATCGTGAGATCGCAAAGCCGGGTACACCCCCACCAATCACACCGGATCCATGAACAAATACGGCCGCCAACGATCCGATATCTTCACATGACGCTGAATAAACGTAATATAACTCGGCCGCACCGGCCGCTTGCGAAGCTTCATCCCCGCCTGCTCCGGTGTGTGGTCACCCTTGCGGTTGTTGCACTTGTCACATGCACACACCAGATTCGTCCAGGTATCCTTGCCCCCCAGGTGCTTGGGAATCACATGATCAACCGTCATCGGCCCCCTGGTCGTCCCGCAATACTGGCAGGCGTGCCCGTCACGAAGCAATATATTCTTGCGCGAGAGCATGATGCGCTTGAACGGTACCTTCTTGTACTGCCACAAACGTACCACCGAGGGCAACGCATACGCGCTGTTCACCGTCCGCAGCTTCAAACCGTCCGCGGTCTCAATCAACTCCGCCTTCCCGGAAAACAGCAGCACGATCGCCCGACGCGCCGAACAGATTGTCAGCGGCTCGTAGTTCTGGTTGAGCATCAGAACGTTGCGGTTAATCAATGATGACGCCATGCTATCATCTCCTACAGCCGGGCACAGCGCCGGGATGCAGCCTGGCACCCCTGAATATGGCAGGTATCCGGGACGCATGCGCCCGCTAAGCAAGTTCTTGGAAAGTACACAGACCTGCACTTTTCTGTCAAATGAAATCTCAGCTAACTCCCGGCCCCCTTGCTCCGCCCCCACAAAAAAACAAGGCCGCTCGTCCCAAGCGGCCTCCCTCTCCCTAACAGCACTACGCCCGTCGCGAGCATTGTCAGGACTGCAGGTCTTTATCAATCTTGTATTTCTTGATCTTGTCAAACAACGTCGTGTAGTCAATCTGTAAAATCTTCGCCGTCTTCCGCTTGTTGCCCCGCGTCTCCCGAAGCACCCGGATGATCGTCCCACGCTCCGCCTGCATCTGCGCATGGGCCCCGATCTCCTTCAACCCCGAACCGTCGCGAAGCCGAATCTCATCTGTCCGGCGAATACGTATCGCCAGATGATCCGGCGTGATCTTCTTGCCCTCGGCCAGGATAACCGCCCGCTCGACCGTATTCTCCAGCTCGCGCACATTGCCCGGCCAGTGATATTTCTCCAGCAACTTCACCGCCTCGCGCGAAAGCGACTTGCGCGGCTTGCGCATCTCACGGCAGTACTTCTCCACAAAGTAATCCGCCAGCTCCGGCACATCCTGGAAACGATCGCGAAGCGGCGGGATGGTCACCGGGAACACCGACAAACGGTAATACAAATCCTCGCGGAACTTCTTACCCGCTATCTGCTGGCTCAAATCCATATTCGTCGCGGCGATCACGCGCACATCCACATCAACCGTACGCGTCCCGCCCAACCGCTCGAAATTCTTCTGCTGCAGCACGCGAAGCAACTTCGCCTGCAACTGAATATCCATATCGCCAATCTCGTCGAGAAAGATCGTACCCGTATGCGCAATCTCAAACTTGCCCATCTTGCGCGCGTGCGCCCCCGTGAACGCCCCCTTCTCCGAACCAAACAGCTCGTTCTCCAATAGCTCGTGCGGGATTGCCGCGCAGTTGATCGCGATAAACGGCTTATCCTTGCGAAGCGACAGCGAGTGAATCGCACGTGCAAAAAGCTCCTTGCCCGTGCCCGACTCACCCTGGAGCAACACCGAGGCGTCAGACCCGGAGACCTTCTTCACCAACTCGCAGATCTCTCGCATCTTCTCGCTCTTGCCGATTATCTCCGTGAACCCCGACACCTCCATCAGCTCCTGGCGAAGCAGCACATTCTCGGCCTGCATCCGACGGTTCTCCAGGGCGCGGTTCACCAGCACGCACAAGTGTTCGGTATCGAACGGCTTGGTGATAAAATCAAACGCCCCCTTCTTCATCGCCGACACCGCCGTCTCCACCGTCCCGTAGGCGGTCATGACGATTACGGAGGTATCCTCGTCATTCTTCTTGACACCGGTCAGCACCTCGAGCCCGTCGACATCCGGCATCTTCATGTCGGTCAATACCAGGTCGTACGACTTGTGCTGCACCAACTCCAGCGCAGTCTTGCCATTGGCAGCAGAATCCACCCGGTACCCCTCTTCGGTGAGGGTCTGGGTGAGCATGTCGCGCATCGAATCCTTATCGTCTACTACCAGAATATTCGGCATCTGCTCTCCTTGTTACTCACGTCACTTCTTACCTGACTCATCCACGTCAATACATCCCACCCTCGGTTGGTGCCCCACAGCTTGCTGTGGGTAATGGTCACCCGAGCACCCCACCTCTCAAGTGGGCTCTCCACCGCAAACGCAACCCGCCCGAAGGCGGATACATACATTCACATATATCGGCGTAATCCCATATTATTCCAGCCCCGCAAATGTGCAAAAATCACGCAACCCCCAATTGATCCGAACAGCAGGGCAGGAGCCCTTAGGGTCCTGCCATCGACAACTGCGGTCGAAACCCCTGTTCTCGGCGTCCTCCCGTCATATCTGCGATATCCTCATCCGAGTCATTGCGAGGACCGCCGCGC
>CAZXRO010000362.1:0-2778 GCA_964642435.1 uncultured Ignavibacteriales bacterium | reverse complement strand
CACGGGTGCGATGCCGACCACTGGTACAACTTCTCGAACCCCAAACAGACCCTGTTTGATTTCGGGATGTTTTGCTTCCGGAATCTCCGCAGAATCGAGGCGAGTATCTGCCGGCTTGCCCGGGCCACCGGGTATCTGCACGAGGACCAGTTCTTCGCCACCGGCATTTGCTCCGGAGAGGCCACCCGCGCCAACATCACCGACTACCCTCAGTACCAGCACCGCCAGCTTCGCCATTTCAGAAAGACGTATCGCGAGATGAAAGAGGACGACCGCCCCCGCATCATCATGTGCGCCCACACGCACCGACCGTATATCGATCCTATGTTTGGCGATGGTCAGTGCTTGTATGTCGACGCCGGCGCCTTTACCGATGGGCGCTCTGATTTCGTGGTCGTGACCAACGAGGAAGTCGCCATCTGCCGGTATCGCCGTCGTCGCGTCCCCGCGCAAGTCCCGGTCCGTCACCAGCCTCGCCGCTGCGCGGCCCAGCCCGCGGTCGAGCCGGCAATTGCCGCTTGCGATGCCCGGCCGATATCCGAGTAGCCCCCCGCTTTCCGGTGCTGTTTTCACTCATAGACGCCCTCTCCTGCTCGTATAGCCTCTGACACCGGCACTCAGAACAAACCCCGACATCCGGTGTTACCGAAGACAAAAGGAGTCATCGCCATGAAGATCGCCGTGTTCAACACCAAGTCTTACGACCGCGAGTTCCTGACCAAGGCCAACCAGCACCACGATCATGAGCTTACCTTCTTTGAGAACAAGCTCGAGCCACATACCTGCCGCCTGGTCGAGGGCATGGACGCCGTGTGCGCGTTCGTCAATGATGACCTCTCGGCGGCGGTCATCGAGCGTATCGCCGCGGGTGGTGTGCGTCTGATCGCCCTGCGCTGTGCCGGATTCAACAACGTCGACCTTGAAGCGGCCGAGGACAACGGGCTGACCATCCTGCGCGTGCCGGCCTATTCCCCTTATGCTGTCGCCGAGCACACCGTGGCACTCATCCTGGCGCTCAACCGCAAGGTGCACCGATCGTATAACCGCGTTCGCGAGGGCAACTTCTCGCTGGAGCGCCTGATCGGCTTCGACCTTCACGGCCGGACGGTGGGTATCATCGGCACCGGCAAGATCGGCGAGGTGACGGCTCAGATCCTCAGCGGCTTCAACTGCCGAATACTCGCCTTCGACATCCATGAGAACGAGGCCTGCAAGAAAATCGGCGTGGAGTATGTAGAGTTGGAGCAGCTCTTCCGGGAATCGCACGTTATCAGCATTCACTGCCCGCTCACGCCCGATACGTACCACCTGATCGACAACGATGCTATCGACACCATGCAGGACGGCGTGATGATCATCAACACCAGCCGCGGCGCCGTGATCGACACACGTGCGGTCATTGAGGGGCTGAAACACGGCAAGATCGGCTCCCTGGGGCTCGATGTCTACGAGGAGGAGGGCGATCTGTTCTTCACAGACCTCTCGGATCAAGTACTGCAAGACGATGTGTTTGCACGGCTGCTCACTTTCCCCAACGTGCTCATTACCGGGCATCAGGCGTTCTTCACGGAGGAGGCCTTGACAGCCATCGCGGAGACGACGCTTCAGAATGCAACGGACTTCGAGATGGGCACAATCAATGAAACCAACATCGTTCGCCTGGAGAAACACGTGCGGACGTAGGATCCAGTGGTTCGCCGACAGCGACATACCAGCCATCACGGGTCAGCCGGCAGGCTTTCGACACCAGGATGGCACGGCCATTGTAACCGCCAGTCACTACGTTCTCTGTCACCGAGCGCCAGATTCTTGTTGCATCGGGATCAATAGCTTTCGATGTTCATATTCATGCGCGCATTACTCATAACCGTCTCGGTGCTGCTGACCGCAAGCATCATAGCATTGGCCTGCCTGTCCTGTGGCAGTGGTGTAAAACAACCGTCCGCCGAGCCTCCGCCGGTGCCGAAGGTAACAGTGACTCATCCGGATTCGGCAGCAATAGACTCATCCGCGACAGAGCCGACGGCAGCCGAGCCTGCAACCGCATCACCTTCACCCGCTGCGCCGCCCCCTGTTGCCCCACCGCCCATGCTCGACGGTCTCGTCGGTGATACGGAATGGAGGGATGAGCACGAGTTCGCGGCCGGATGGAATGATGGTCAGATATGGATCAGGCCGTTTGCATCCTTCACATACATGTGTATCGCCACCACGGATACCGGTCATACCGGCCTTAACCTGTATATTGAGAATACGGATGACCAGGTCTTCATGCTCCACGCCTCGTACGCACACGGGTATCGCTACCTTTCGAATTCACACTGGCAGGAGATGAAGTGGGGACCGGCCGGTCTGTGGACATCGAACCTGATCGAATCAGTGATCAGGAATGGTCAGCGGGTGTACATAATGCCGGAGGCGTTTGAGTTCCAGGTGAGCGAAGAGATTCTGCCGACGGGCGGGTTCAGGTTTATGCTTCAATTCGAGCGGCCCGAGCGAACAGTCCCGGAGGCAGCCGACACGCTGTCGACAGCCAACTGGTTCCACTACACCGGCACTCCCACCACAGGCAGCTGAGCAGAGGGGGCTGGGTGGCCCACCTTCAGGTGGGTTTCTTCTTCATCCGCCGACAATATCCGCAACCTCATCCATCGTCAGTGGCACGTCTTTCTTCCCCGCCTACCAATTGTAGCTCGACCACTTCCACCCGGCCGGGTGGCCCGATCCACAGGATCGGGGAGAGACTTTGTAGCGAGTACTATCCTCCGCAAGCGGTTG
>CAZXRO010000361.1:0-2788 GCA_964642435.1 uncultured Ignavibacteriales bacterium | reverse complement strand
CTATGACTTCATCGCCGTCATTGACCCGGGTTTCGGGCGAGGCGGGTATGGTAACGCGCGATACGCGGTTGTAGAGACCGATTCGTTCTTCCTCGGCGCGCGGGGTGAAACCTCCGGCCGCCTGAATATAGTACTGGGCATCCTCTCCCTCACGATGCGGGAACAAGCCTGGGTTAAACACCTCTCCCGATACCCGAACATAGCCGAGCCGTAAGGGGACATAGAGACTGTCAGCGGGTTCAAGCAGAATAGCTTGCCCGTCAGCCTGATCATTCACGCGATGCGAGATAGGATACCGCAGGTCGCTCGCGCGGCCGAACTCATCGAAACGTGCCTTGCGGAAGACGGTGACCGAGGCGCTGTTGGCGTGTTCGGTATATCCGCCGGCCAGATCGATGGCATCGGCCATCGTCATGTTCTCTTGAGCGCGATAGGTGCCGGGTTTGTGGATTGCCCCGAAGATGGTGATCCATTGGTGGTCCTTGGAGATTTCGACAGACGGCACCCAGACCATGGCACCCGGCTCAATGGAGTTGGGATCGGAGGTGATGTTGCCTCCGGGGTTTATTACCTGGACCTGTTGACGGTCGGCTCCGAAACGGACACCGCCGGCCAGCAGCAGGATATCATCGAGATTGTCGCCCTCGATGAGCTCGACATCGCGCGGGTGATTGACCTCACCGACCACCTGAACCAACTCGGTTGACTTCCCGGGCACGAAGATATGGGTACCGGCGTAGAGTCGCGGGTTGGCGGCCTGATCACCGAGATACAAGGCACGATCCAAGTCGACCCTGATGGGTTCGGGGCCGCCGGTCAGGACAATCCACCGCCGGGAACCATTGTTTAGAATGCCTCCGGCAGATTGGACGACATCTGATACGCGCTGCGAGGTGTAGGCGACATAGGCTCCGGGGTTGGCGACCGCACCGCTGACAACGATTGAGACCGGTCGGGGCTCGGTGATTGAGATCGTAACATCATCGGCCTTGTACAGACGATTGAGTTCGGGCAGGAGTAAACTGCGTGCCCGGGCAAGCGTCAGGCCGGTCAAATCGAAGACTCCCAGGGTACCATCGATAACCCGCCCCTCCGGATCGACGCCGAGTGTCATGGTGCGCACCTGCGAACGGATGAAGATGATGCGCAGTTGATCGCCGGGGCGGATGAGATAGCGGTCCGGATCGACGGGCTGGTCGAAATCCGAGTAGAGCAGGGAGAACATGGCTCCCAGGCTGTCAGCGGGCGCACTCTGACTGAAGACAGGCACCGCCAGCGCCAGGCTCAGAATCAGTATGGTTGTTACGCATCCAATGCGAGTCAACAACACCTCCACAGGAGAATAGTTACGAGTCGGCAATGTTGTTACGATTCAATTTGGCAGGATACCTCATGGCAGGATCAAAGTCAACTGCTACGCACTGGCGGGCGGGTTCGACGCCACAGGAAAATCAGCCCGGCGATCGTCAACACTGAGATAATCAACCCAACCCAAAGGTGTGGTGTTTGGTAACGCAAGATGACGGTTTCCTGGCCGCGACCAAACGCGAAAGAAATCAACCCGTTGACGGGATTAAGGCGGCGGCCATCATCGGCAAGCCAGCCCTTGTCATACCCCATGCCAATGACCAACTGGCCGGGATCAACACCGGTGAGCCGGTAAGTGATGACATTGGGCGTCACGGTCCGATCAATGTTGTTTGCTCGGCCCTCGAGAACATAGTGCGGGAGGACTTCGCCGTTGTCGGAGACCAGGCCGCGGCTGGGGTGATAGGCGGACAGCCACGGTGAGCGGAGCGCCCCACGGTTGGCAAGATAGGAGTGGTATGCGCGGGCCTGGGGGTCGATGGCCTGACGGAAGGTCTCCGAGCGGTGTACTTGCTGCGGGGGCTGACGGTTGGCCTCGGTGAGGATGCCCCAGGCGAAGACGATGTTGGTGCCAACAATGACAAGCGCGGCAAGATTGACAATGAACAGGGAAGCTCCGGCTCGTGGTGCTTTGAGGCGGGCTATCAGCAGATCATAGCCGACCGCACCGAGCATGGCGACCGAGAGAATAACGAAATGAAAGGCGCGACCGGTACCTCTCAGGCCAGAGAGACCGGGAAGGCTGGTGAGTATTGCCCAGGGAGAAGCAGGGCCGAAATCGCCCAGACCAAACATGAAGAAGAAACCGGCAATCACCAACCAGAGCCAGTACTTTCTGAAGCGCCAGATGAGCGTGGTCAGGGCGAGCAGAACCAGAAGCGGTGAGATATAGGCGCCGTATTCGTGCCAGGCCCAGGTTTGCTGCTCGAAGTGTTTAGCGAACAATGAGTGCTCAAATCCGAAGAATATATCACCCAGTGCCGAAAGCGGAATGGACTCATCCGGATTGCCCTCCCATCGATTTTCCATCAGGTAGACTATCCCGGGCACAAACTTGACCGCGGCCAGTCCGAGGCCGCCCAGAGTTGCGGTGACAAGATTGACCAGGTAAGCTCCGGTGCGGTGCTGGACGCTAAGCAAGATACAAAGCAGGCCAGTGAAAAACAGCGTATACAGAAGCGGGACAGCGCCACCATTGCCGAGGACCATCACGGCCAGGGCGAGAGCGGCCCATACGATCCGATGGCGCTGCTCGCGGGCCTCCATGACGAAGTAGACAAACCACGGCAGGAAGCAGTAGTGTGTGAAGGGCATGTGCCCCTCGGCGATGTGCAATGCGAAGTGTACCGAGCCGAAATAGGCGATGGAGAAGAGCATGCCGGCATATCGCGAAAGTCCGAAGGAGCGCGCCAAAAGGTAA
>CAZXRO010000360.1:0-2796 GCA_964642435.1 uncultured Ignavibacteriales bacterium | reverse complement strand
GCCAAAGCCGATGCCGACAAACGGGCTCGACGAGCCACCCATCGTGATGTAGAATGAACTATCGCTTCTTGCTCATACCATGTCTGGTCCTGCTCCTGGTCGCCACCTTCGCTAACCCACCCCGGGCGGCCGAGGTCGAAATTGCCGGCAATCGCTACGACATCGGAAGCACCGACCGGCACGATATCACCTATGTCTCACTCTCGGATATCGTCGATCTGCTCGGCGGACGGCTCAACTGGTCCATCGTCGGCCACCAGGTTATCTATGCGGTCGACACCAACCACTTTGAGTTCCTCATCGATGCCCCCTTCTTCAAGCTCAATGATTCCGTCCGCAATATGACCCACCCCGCCCTGCTCATCGAGGGACAGCTCTACGTCTCAGCCGAGACCTTCCTGCCGTTCTTCAACCAGGTCATGCCACACCGGATCACCTGGAGCGCCGAGGAAAAGCTCGTCCGGCTCGATACCCAGCACTACAACGTCACCGACATCTCCTTTTTGCGCAAGGCCAACGGACTGCTGATCGAGATCTTCCTGGCGCGATCACTGGCCTATGACATCTTCATCACCGAGGGCAACTGGCTCAATATCTCCATCCGCGATGCCGATATCGATGCTTCCCGCATCCTCTCACGTGAAAGCAACCGCCTCATGTATGACCTCAAGGTGCACCAGGCCGAGGGCTCCGGCCAAATCTCCGTGCGCCTCAAGCGCGCCATCCGTAACTGGCACCATAAACTCACTCTTGATCCGCCCCGTATCCAGATTTCTATCGCGGACCAGGACTTCAGCCTCGAGGAAACACCTCAGCCGAATATCCCCGCCTCATCCGATACCAAGATCGATGTAATCGTGATCGACCCCGGCCACGGCGGCAGGGACTATGGCGCCATCGGACCCAACAAGACACGCGAGAAGGACATCGTGCTGGCCATCGGCAAGGAACTGGCCAAGCTCATCCGCAAGGACAAGGAATTCAAGGTCATCATGACCCGCGACCGCGACCAGTATGTCAGCCTCGACGACCGCGCCAAAATCGCCAATGACAACGGGACCGATCTGTTCATCAGCCTGCACGTCAACGCCTCCCCAAAACGCTCCCCGCGCGGCTGGAATGTCTTCTACCTCGCCCCGGCCCGCAATGATTCCGCGCGCGCCGTCGCCCAGTTTGAAAACAGCTTCTTCCTGCGCGAACTGTCCTCAGGCGACTTCCCCGAGGAAGCCCAGCAGCCCGATGACCCCTTCGGCGATCCCATCCTCGGCATCCTCAATGAAATGCTCCTGACCGAATTCCTCGCCGAATCGCATGATTTCGCCCTCATGGTCGACCGCGAGTTCCGGCGCCATCTGAAAGTCCCCGCGCGCGGCGTCGATATGGCCGGCTTCTTCGTCCTCAATAAGATCTACTCCCCCTCGGTTCTGGTAGAGGCCGGCTTCATCTCTAATACCGCCGAGGAAAAGATCCTCCGCGACAGCGACTACCAGAAAGACGTCGCCAAGGCAATCTACAACGCCATCAAGCGCTTCAAGGCGAAATACGAACAATAGGTGCTAACAAGGAAGGGTGACGCAGATGTCCAATGATGGACCGATTGGCATTTTCGACTCCGGGGTCGGCGGCCTTACCGTCGCCCGTGAAATCTTCAAACTCCTCCCCGCCGAGGATGTTGTCTACTTCGGCGATGTCGGCCGCTACCCCTACGGTGGCCGCTCCGAGGAGATCATCACCCGCTTCACCCACCAGGACGTTCTCTTCCTCCTGGAGCACCAGGTCAAGTTCATCATCTGCGCCTGCAACACCGCCTCCTCGGTCGCCCTGGCCGAGGTCGCGCCGCATTACGATGTCCAGATGATCGGCGTGATCGAACCCGGCGCCCGCGCCGCCGCCGAACGCACCCAAAGCGGCCGCATCGGCGTCATCGGCACCCGCGCCACCATCGGCTCCGATGCCTACGCGCGCACCATCCACAGGATCAACCCCGACCTCAAGGTCTTCAGCCTCGCCTGCCCCCTGTTCGTCCCACTCGCCGAGGAAGGCTATATCGACAAGGAAGCCAGCTACCTGATCGCCCGCGACTACCTGCAGACGATGCACGATGTTGACATTGACACCCTCGTGCTCGGATGCACCCACTATCCACTGCTGAAGGAAGTGCTTTCAGGAGTGATGGGTGACAATGTCACCCTGATCGACAGCGGCGAGGAAACCGCCAGGGTAGCACGCGAGGCACTGGACACCGCCAACCTGCTCCGCCCCGCCTCATCAACGATGGACCGCCGCCACGGCGAGCACAAGTTCTTCGTCAGCGACGTGCCGGACAAGTTCACGCAGGTCGCCACCCGCTTCCTGGGCCAGGTCCTTGACAAAGTCACCCGCATCGACATCAGCGGCTACTGAGGACTCCAGTGCACTGCCTTCTTCACGCACACTGATCGACATCCGGCTCCACGCCCGGATCAAACCGTAGGGCAGGATGCCGTCTTCGGCGTCCTGCCATCCTCACCCACAGAAGTCACTTGCCAAGTACCGCCAAACGCCCTTATGCTACGCCAACACGGCAACTCAGGGCGAATTCGGCGAGGGTTTATCAACGAGGGCAAATGTGAGAAGGATCATCCCAGGACCAGTGATCGGAATTCTATCTGACCTACTCCCAGAGTATGAAACGCATGACAAGCTGGACAGTCTCTTTCTATATGCCGGTGCACCGGGCGAACCTCCAGCTGCCAGCAAGCCTGCTAAGGTTCAAGCGTGGTTGCGAAGATGCAACACTGACAAAGCGGTTAACCC
>CAZXRO010000359.1:0-2823 GCA_964642435.1 uncultured Ignavibacteriales bacterium | reverse complement strand
GGTGGAGATGTTCGAGCAGGAGCTCAGGCAACTGATGACCGGGGCCGGTTTCGATGAGATTCTCAATCATGGTCTCGCGGATACCAAAGACGCCTCGGTGTTCTATCCTGATCAGCCGGAGGTGAAACTGGCCAATTATTCCTCCGGTGATCTGAATGTCATGCGGACAAGCCTGTTACCGACGACGGCGCAGGTGGTGGCGCATAATATTGCGCATCGCAATCTTGACCTGAGGTTGTTCGAGATAGGAAATGTCTATTTCCCGGTGAAGGATGATACAGATCCCACCGGTGGGCAGCGCCTTCGTTTGGGGCTGGTAGTAACCGGCCAGACGGAACACACCTGGCGGGATCGTCCGAGGCCGATGGATTTCTATGACATATCCGGTGCGCTGGAGCAACTGTGCGACCGGTTGCGCCTTGGCAGACTGAGTTTCGAGGACTCGCCGCGCGATTTCTTTCAGAGTGAGGTGGGGTTTGAGGTACGGGTTAATGATGAGCCGGTTGGCGTGATTGGGCAGCTTGGGGACAAGGTTCTGAGGCATTTTGGTATTAAGCAGCCGGTGTTTGTCGCCGAGCTTGAGGCCGAGAAGATAATGCACCTTCGCCGGCCACTGGCCGAGTATACGCCGTTGCCCGTGTACCCCTCGGCGCCTCGTGATTTGGCCATTGTGGTCGATGCGGGGGTACGTTCCGGTGATCTTATTGATGCGATCAAGGAAGTGGCCGGTGAGTTGGCGGAACACGTGGGGGTTTTCGATCTGTATACCGGGAAGCAGATTGCCGCGGATCGCAAGTCGATTGCGGTGACTATTCGGTACCGATCCTCAACGCGCAGTTTATCAAGCGAGGAAGTTGATGAACGACAATCGCGTGTGGTCGATATGTTAAACCAGAAGTTTAATGCTGAGATAAGGGATAAGTAGCTGTGGAAGATAAACTTGAACAACTGACGAAGAAGATAGAGACGGTGTGCTCGCTGGTTGAGATGCTTCGCAAAGAGAATGCTGAGTTGAAGGAGACTAATGAGCAGCAGCGCACGGAGCTTGAGCAACTCAGGAAGCAGCACGAGGAGCTCCAGTTGAAGAGTGCTGATCAATCAGAGGCGGTTCGGTCACGTTTGTCGACAGTGTTGAATCGGCTCGATGAGCTTGAGGGTATGACGTCGTAGTATCCGGGGGAGTGCTTTTTTGCTTGACTTTGGAGGCCAGTAAGCGGTAGCTTTCCGTAACCTATTGTGATAAAGTGGGATAAGAAAGCGCGGATTACTGGTAGATTTGTAATAAGGTATGTCCAGAACAGATGGCGAAAACAGGGTTGTGGTAACGATTTTCGGTGATGAGTATCCTATTGCCGGATCGGTAGATAACGCCCATATATCGAGGATCGCCGATCTGGTCGATGCTCGTATGCAGGAAGCGGCCGCCGACCAGCGATCGTTTGGTCGGGATAAGATTGCCATATTGGCAGCCATGTCAATAGCCTCGGAGTTGCATGAGACATCTGATGAACTCAAAGCGACCCAGAGCACTGTCAGGCAGCGGCTTGATCAGCTTCTGGACCGTTTGGACAACGCTTTAGGCGACTCCCCGCCTGTCGGGTGAGTCGGTTTTTTCTGTCGGCCTTCCGTCATTTGTTACCCCATTAGTGACATCTTTGCAGCAGTGCCCGATAGTCGTAATCGGGTTGGAGGATAGATATGGACTCGTTGAGTGTGATTGTCATTATTGGCATCGCTCTGGTGGTCGGTCTGGTGACCTTCTTCGTTTCGGCGAAGGCTGCTCGGCGGGCCGCGCAGGCCGATGTTGAGAAGGCCGAGGCTGAGGCGAAGAAAATAATCGCCGAGGCCAAGAGTGAGGCCAAGATACAGAAGAAAGAGGCCGCCCTGGAGGCTCGCGAAGAGTGGATGAAGCTCAAGAGTGAGTTTGAAAAGGAGGTCGATGAGAGGCGTCGCGAGCTGGAGAAAGCCTCCAAGCGTGTGAGTGAGGAAGAGACCGCGGTTGCCAAGAAGATCGAGTATGTCGAAAGGCGGGTTGAGGAACTTGACCGGCGCGACGCTGATTTGCAGAACCGTGACAAGGGAATTGCCAAGCGGGAGACTGAGCTCGAAGAGATAATGGTCCGTCAGAATGAGCAGCTTCAACGGATAGCGCAGATGACGCCGGAAGAGGCAAAGAAGCAACTGATGGACAACATGATCGAGACGGCGAAGATTGAGGTGGCCTCGAAGGTCAAGGAGATCAAAGAGCACGCGGAGCAAAACGCAGAGAAAGAGGCCCGGGAGATCATTTTGCAGGCGGTTTATCGGTGTGCGGCTGAGCACGCATCGGAGACGACCGTCTCGGTGGTCAACCTGCCAAGTGACGAGATGAAGGGGCGCATTATCGGGCGTGAAGGGCGGAATATTCGTTCGTTCGAGACTGCGACGGGAATAGATGTGATTGTCGATGATACGCCGGAGGCGGTGATACTCTCGGGGTATGACCCGGTCCGTCGCGAAATCGCCCGTATGGCGCTGGAGAAACTGATCAGCGATGGTCGGATTCACCCGACTCGTATTGAGGAGTTGGTCGAAAAGTCGCAGCGCGAGATGGAGGTTATCATTCGCGATGCCGGCGAACAGGCCTGTTTTGAGCTGGGTATTCACGGGTTGCATGCCGAGATTGTGCGTCATCTGGGGAAGCTGAACTTCCGTACCTCGTACGGGCAGAATGTGCTGGGTCATTGTAAGGAGATGGCAATGCTGTGCGGCCTGATTGCCGCGGAGTTGAAGCTGGATGCTTTGGTGGCGAAACGTTGTGGCCTGCTTCATGACATCGGCAAG
>CAZXRO010000358.1:0-2826 GCA_964642435.1 uncultured Ignavibacteriales bacterium | reverse complement strand
TGGAAGTTGAGATCATCGACGAAGCGTAGGCTCGAGAGTGTCCGGAATTTTGTGTAAGCGACCGGTTCACGTGTTTCAGATCCTTCCCTCGAAGACAATGCTAAGATGGTTCAGGGCGGCCACCCAGTCCTTGATTGGCCGCTTCCACTTCTTCGAGATATATCGAATCGCCAGGTACAACACCTTCCTAACCGCTTCCGGTGTCGGGAACGAGCCGCGATTGCGCGTCACCTTGCGAAGCTGCGACTGCATCGATTCGATGGCGTTGGTCGTATAGATAACTTTCCGAATCTCTTTGGGGTAGCCAAAAAAGGGAATGATGTTCAGCCAGCAGGAGCGCCACGACCGGGCGATCTGCGGGAAACGGTCACGGTACTTGGCCTCGAACGCTGTCAGGGCCTGCTCGGCCGCCTCGTCGCTCGGCGCCGTGTAGATCGTCCTGAGGTCGGCCGCCACCGCCTTGCGCTCTTTCCAACTGACATACTTCAGCGAGTTGCGCACCATGTGGACGATGCACAACTGCACCTGGGTCTTGGGAAAGGCCGTCTCAATCGCATCGGGAAAACCCGTCAGACCGTCGACACAGGCGATCAGGATATCCCGAACACCCCGGTTCTTCAGTTCCGTCAGCACCGAAAGCCAGAACTTGGAACCCTCCTGGTCGCCGATCCACAGGCCCAAGAGCTCTTTATACCCCTCCAGCGTGATCCCAAGGGCCAGATAGACCGCCTGGTTCTTCACCTGGCCGCTCTGACGCATCTTCAGCTGAATCGCATCCAGGTAGACGATCGGATAGACCGCCTCCAGCGGCCGGCTCTGCCAGACCGTCACATCATCCAGCACGGCATCCGTCACCGCTGAGATCAGGGCCGGAGAAACCTCCGACTGGTACATCTCTTCCAGATGTCCCTGAATATCCCGGGTCGTCAGACCCCGGGCATACAGCGCCAAAACTTTGTCATCGAATCCGGGCAGCCGACGCTGATGCTTCTTCACCAACTGTGGCTCGAACTCACCGTTGCGGTCGCGCGGAATCTCAAGACTAACATCCACGGACCCCGTCTTGACCCTCTTGCTGGTCTTGCCGTTACGGGAGTTGCCGCTGTTTTTACCTTCAGGGGCTTTGGGCGGATAGCCCAGATGATGGGTCATCTCACCTTCGAGGGCGCGTTCGTACACCCGCTTGGTGAGTGCCTGGAGAAGACCTCCCTCGCCCACAATCTCCTCCGGGGTCTTGCCGGCGATCAGCTCATCGATAAGCTTGTTGGCTTCGTCGCGTTTGTCGACCATGATGTGTCTCCTTCAATACAATATACCATCATGGCCGCTTACACAAAAATATTTACACGCTCTCCTGATTCCACTCGCTTTGATTCTTTGGCTTCCAAGTCGCTACATTGGTGTCAAGTTCCTCTTGGGGGTTTGGCTAATAGTCCTGTTCGTTAAAGCATCCAAGGTGCCATATCTTACCCTCGGCGCCTTTCTGTGTTTTGTCGGTCTGTTCCTAATCGTTTCTTGGTACTTCGCATCGACGGTGCTCGGATATGTCTCCGCATTTCTGATGCTTCTTTGGATATTTGGCAAGTTCAGGTTCATCGACAAACTAACTGCCGAACATGATGATCTGACCGAAGCATGATGCTTCCGGGAACTCAAGTTCCGATAGGGGCTGGGCTGTCCCCCTAATTCACCCCCCCTCCTGCACCCCCTTGCACACTTTCGTTCCGCCGGCAGCACAATTCACCCCATCACCCCAGTTCCCGTTCAACACGCTAACCCATTACCACGTCTTATGATAAGGACAGTTACCACAACCTGACCGAGAAAACGGCCCGAAACTTGCACCACTAAACACCGATCTACTACGCTAAGAACTTGACTTTTTTCTGGAACTCAAGCACCTTGAGGAACTTATACGAGATAACGGAGGACCGCATATAGGCTCACGGCTAACGAATTGAATTGTTCGACTCACAACAATGACAGCAAGAAAGATTGATTGCTGGCCCTGTTGCCGTAAGCTATGTGCCCTCGGTTAATGGGCCGGGTTGTCAAGGCCCGGTTTTATGACACGTTTCTCGTATAAGGCGTTTTCATTTCTGCTCGCCGCGCTGATCCTCAGTCCGGCGCTATTCCCGTATTCAGCAGAAGCCGAAACCCAGGTTGTCGCCTCCAGCGCGCAACAACTCGACCTCGTCCTGCGTCTGACCGAGCATGACCTGACCCCCGTGCTCCTGCCCGACTCCACCTGGCGCTACAGCCACGTCATCCAGGTCGGCGTCCCGTCCGGCGCCACACCACGCCTCATCCAGGTTACCCCCGCCGACCCTGTCAGCTTCACGCCCGACCAGACACCGCCGGCATCCAACCAGCCGCTCGCCCAACTTGGCCCCGTGTACACCATGCGCGGTCGGCAGCTCGTTTCGGTGCGTCTGAACCCGGTCCAGCAGGGCATCTTCTACCGTGAGCTGAACCTCACCCTCAGTTTCTCCGCAGGCACTGCCGACCCCGATACCCCCGGCCTGGCGCCCGCCGACCCGATGTTCGATCCAATATACAAGTCCGCTGTCGCCAACTATGACCAGTGGTCCCGGTGGCCCGTCGCCCAGCGCCCCCTCGCCAAACCCGCCGCCGAACTGACGCCGCTCCAGGACTTCGAAATCTGGTACAAGATTGCTGTCAATACCACCGGCCTGGCCCGCGGCGTCACCGCGGGCGGCTTCGACAGCCGCGAGCTCTTCGCCGAGCTGGCCCTGCCGCTGGTGGCCGGCGAGCGTGGCCCGCCGCGCCTGACCGCCGAGCTCGGCGCGCGCGCCGTGGACCTGG
>CAZXRO010000357.1:0-2829 GCA_964642435.1 uncultured Ignavibacteriales bacterium | reverse complement strand
GGAATGCCCTTTGTACCTGTCATGGCGATTGTCATAGGGATCTATTTCTATCTCGTTCTGGGCAGAAAGACCAAGGTGAAAAACCTCAATGTTTCAGCCATCGTCAGACAGGCATCTGAGAAGATCGGCCCCATGACTCGGAATGAATATCTTACAGCGTTGGTGTTGGTGGTGGTCATCGTACTCTGGATTGGCGCCAGCGACACCTTCGGAATGGGAGGCCCGGTTATCCTGGGAATCGTTGCTCTCAACGTGATGCGGATACTGAAGTGGCGCGACGTTACATCGATTCACTGGGAGGTGGTGGCTCTCTATGCAAGCGCCTCGGCGCTCGGTAAGGGACTTGCCGCAACGGGAGCCGCACTCTTTCTGGCCGATAGCTTCCTGTCGATCCTTCCCGATTTCTTCAGCCAGGGTACCGGTCTGGCCATGGCAGCAAGCCTGTTCACAGGACTGACCACCAACTTCATGAGCGATGGTGCCACAGTTTCTGCCATCGGCCCCATCACGGTACCAATGGCGACAATATCGGGAACCCATCCGTGGATGGTTGGCTTTGCCACAGCCTTCGCATCCTCATTTGCTCACATGTTGATTATCGGGACCCCGTCGAATGCCATCGCCTATGCAATGGCAAAGGACCAACGAACAGGGGAACAACTGGTTACGCTGGGCGATTTCATGAAGCACGGAGCCGCTGTGCTCGTACTGTCATTCATTGTCCTGTGGTTCTGGCTGTTCCTTGGGTATTGGCAGTTTATAGGCTTTTGAGATAAGGAATTGTAGTTATGTCGAGCAGCATCAAGTTACTTATTGTCGATGACGAGGTCAAATTTCTGGAGTCTATCGCGCAACGATTGGAGATGCGCGATTTCGATGTCACTACGGCCGCCAATGGTCCCGATGCGGTTAATATCGCCAAGGACGAGAAGTTCGACCTGGCCTTACTCGACCTCAAGATGCCGGGTATGGATGGCCAGCAGGTGCTGGAGATACTTAAGAAGGAACACAAGTTTCTTGAGGTCATCATTCTCACCGGTCACGGGTCGGTTGATTCAGCAGTTGAGTGTACCAAACTGGGTGCGTTCTCCTACCTGCCCAAGCCGTACGAACTGGACAAATTACTGGAGGTGCTCCGTCAGGCCTATGAGGCCCGCCTGAACAAGAAGTTCCAGGCCGATACAGAGCGCATGGAGAAGCTCAGCAAGATTGCCCAGGGATCATCGCCGCTGGGGATCCTGCGTGCCATGCGCGAGCTGGATGACGATCAGAAATGACTCCCGGCGAGGCTGATCGATCAGGCGCGATCAGCCTCTTTCCCCCAACAAAAAAGCGACCGTTGTGGTCGCGTAAGAAGAAGTGGCGCCCCCCAGAATTGAACTGGGGACACACGGATTTTCAGTCCGTTGCTCTACCAACTGAGCTAGGGCGCCAGCGAGATTGTCAAGGGCAACAATCTATCATCTTTTCGGTCGAAGTCAACCCAAATTTAACGCCCGCTCTGCAAATACTGCTTGGTGTTACGCGCCAATAGCGCATACAGTGCACCTCCCGCGATCACCAGCAGAACCACGCTTTCGTAACGCTTGATGTCGGTCAGAGCAAGAATCACTATCAGCGCGTTAATCGCAATCAGTCCATACCAGCCCCAGGTCTGTTGTGCGCGGTACGCATAGACGATCACCATCAGCACAATGCCGATCAACGCAAAGAGCATAGACTGCGCGAACTCCTGGTACTGATTGTCAAGAACACCCAGGATGATCTGAACGCCGCCATACAGAATGAAGATGCCTGCGAAGATGAATCCCCACCAGGCAGCAAACTTGAATTCGATCGGACGGTTGTCCGATCTTTGTTCGGTATCTTCCATTACAATCCTGTGTCTACAACGATTCTTCTCCGAGCAACCCGGCTCCGATGAACCCGGCATCATTGCCCAGCTTTGCTTTCACTATTCGCAAATGCTCCACGGCAGAGTCAAAGGCGATTGTGCGAATGACGGTCGCGACGTCCTCCATGAAGCCGCCGCCACCATCAACAATACCTCCACCTAAGACTACGACCTCAGGGTTCAAAAGATTCACCACCCCGGCCAATCCATACCCAAGATAATGTGCGGTCTCATCGAGCACCTCGCGCGCCACCTCGTCACCCTTCTTCAGAGCCGCAAACAACTTGCGAATTGTCAGATTGTCGAGGTCCCCGTTCAGGACTTCTTCGAATGCGGGAGTCAGACCATCTTTCATCCTTTGCCTGACACGGTCAGTAATAGCCTTCGACGCACAATAGGCCTCAATTGATCCCGGCACACCGCTGTGAACCTTGTCGGCATCGATATTGATACCCATATGCCCAAGCTCGCCGGCTGAGCAGGTGGCGCCGTGCCACACCTTGCCATCGATTATCACCGCGCCGCCAATCCCCGTACCAACCGTCACACAAATGACCGATTTCGCCCCGTGGGCCGCCCCAAATCGCATTTCTGCTAGCGCCATGGCGTGAACATCGTTATCTACCCAAACCGGCAGATTGAGACGATCCCTGAGAATCTCCCCTATCTCCATTCCCTGCCATCCGGGTATGTTCGGCGATGGTCCCACCACCTTTCCGGTCCGGAAGTCTACCGCGCCGGGCGTGCCGACTCCCAACCAGCGCACTTCGTGATCCTCCTCGGCAGCAAACAGAAGGAGCCTCTCTGCGATATTGGTCACCATGTGCATCAGTGGTTTGGCCCCTTTTTCGCTCTGCGTCGGGCGCTGGTCACGGAAAAGCACATTGCCGGACTGGTCGGTCAATCCGAACTTCACACTGGTGCCGCCGATATCA
>CAZXRO010000356.1:0-2840 GCA_964642435.1 uncultured Ignavibacteriales bacterium | reverse complement strand
CGATTTGCCCGTTATCCCATGATTACCCGCCTGAAAACTAATGCATTAATAAAACATGCATGTTATGTCCTGTTATCCTTCCTCTTCCTTATCCAGGATGCCCAAAGCCAGTACTCCGGTGTGGATCATATTTTCCTGCGAGAGGAACATATACAGGTGGAAGGCCTTCATGAGGGTTATACCACAGAAGTCAGGGTGAACCGTCAATTCCTTGATCTTCCCGTCCAGCTCGATATACACATCCACGTGCTCCGCCAGGCGGCGGGCGCTCTCCGTCGAACCGTCAATGGGCAGATCCGGCTCCTCTTCCATCCGCTGGCGATGCACCCGCGCGGGACAGATATCCTGGTACTCGCACCAGTTACAGTGTGTGCCCTCCTGTGTCGGAAACTCATCCAGCCGCTGCGCCGTCTCGATTGCCATCACCGCCTGGCGCAATGCCCCTACTATCTCCGCGAGTTGCTCCTCGGGAAACCGGTACCGGACGATCTCGTTCATGCGAAGGAAATACTGCGCCACCTCTATCGTCTCAAGATGCGGATACGCCGACTTCACCGCCAACTGGTACAACCCCATCTGGAACACAAAATGGTGATCCGATACCCGTGCCATCCGCCGCCCCGTCTTGTAATCGCAAATCTCAACAACTCCGTCGTCACGCTTCCACAGGCGATCCACCTTACCCCGAAACTTGATATCCGTCCCGGGAATCTCGAACCGGTAATCATCCTCCAGCGCCAGGACCGTTCCCTCGTCAAACGGCTGATACGCATCCCAGTATGCCCCTACCAGCCGCTCCCCCACCCGGATCGTGTCGTCGACCGTCGCAAACTCCCCGGCCGGCTGCACCTTGCTCGTATCGATACGCGACCACATACGAACATACTGATCAACAGCATCCGCCCGCTCAATCACAATCCCGTCCTGCGCCGCCCGATAGAGCTTCTCGATCACTTCATGAACAATCCGCCCCATCTCCAACTCAGCCGAAAGCTTCGGCGGCAGTTCTCGACGCTCCACATACTTGAATTTGTACTTGCGCGGACACTGCCGAAACAGGTCCAGCGATGAAAAGCTGTGAATTCTGGACACGGTGCCTCCCCCGAGATTACAGCGGCTGCCTCTCACGATGCATCAGTCGCTCGATAATACCAGACAAATACCCCCATCCCAGACCAAAGTGTATGGTCGGAAAGATTACAGGGCCATATAACAGACATCCAAGATGCTTCTTACTGACCGCCAGGAAAAATGAAAAGAAAATCACCAGCAGCATGTACAGGCCGGTCACCGTCGTGAAAATCTCCCGCGCCGCAAAGGACACCAGCGCCAGCAGCAACATCAACACAAAGCCGGCCACTCCGGCCGCTGCCACCCACTGAATCGGCGAAAACACCCCATGCTTCACGGAAAAACGATACCGCCCCTTGCCATAGCGCACCATCTGCCGCCAGAGCCCCCGCAGCGACGACCGCGGATAGTAACACACCGACAACTTCGGCGATAGAAACGCCTTCATCCCGTGAATGTGTACCCGGTAATTGAAATCCACATCCTCGCAGGCGTCAAACTCCTCATCAAAGTAGCCGATCCGATCGAACACCTCCCGACGGTACATCGCACCCGATGATGTCGGATCGACAAACCCCTCATCCGCCGCATAGATTTCGCTGCCCGGCTTATGCCCCAAAACAGAACTGCGACACAACGCCACCGACCGCTCAAACTCATTGATATCCGGCGGCGTCAACGGCTGCGGACGACACAGACAATCGGCGCCCGTCGACTCAAACAGCTTCACCATGTCGGCAAAAATGTCTTTGCTCGGCAAATGCGTGTGGCCATCAACAACGATCACATACGGTGCCGTCGTGTTCTTGACCCCGACATTCCGCCCCGATGACGGCAGACAACGCGTATTGTCCAGCACCTTCAACGACCCGAAACGCCCCTTGAACCCCAACGCAATCTCACGCGTGTTGTCCGTCGAGCACCCCTCAGCCACAACCACCTCTACCTTCTCCATCGGGAAGTCCTGGTGGTAAACCTGATCCAGCGTCTGTGCCAGGAAGGCCGACTCGTTGCGAACCGGCATAATCACCGCTATGTCGTACTTACTCTCTGCCAAACTGCTCACCGCGAATACAGATAACGCCTTGTAATCTTATGCTCACGCGGGAATATAGAGAACAGCCGCCCCCAAGACAAGTTTAACCCGACCCGTCACCATCACATAATAACTGTCAATGAAATCCTGCAAAGCGATTGCGCGCCCGATAGATAGACTCAGCCCGCCGCCCGCGTGGCCTCACCCGCTCGCGCCTTGGCCAACGGCCGGTGCGCCTGATCGGCCCCCAGGGCCTTTTCCCAGGCCCGTCGCCATGTCGCCCGCGCATGACTGAACGTCAACCCCGCCACTCGTCCCTGCCCAGCCCGGGCCAGACGAGCCGCCCGCTCCGGTGATTCAATCAAACCAATGATTTGCTCGGCGATCATCGCCGGCTGATTGATCGGCACCAACACCCCCTGCTCATCAGGCTTCACCAGCGTCCTTATACTCCCCAGCTCGGTACTGATCACCGGCCGACCGGCACCCATTGCCCGAAGTAGCCCCACCGGACGAATCGCCTCCGTTGCTGAGCAAACATACAAGTCACAATCGGCCAGCAATTGCTCCAGTTCCCGACCCGAGGCCCCCCGCCGAATCGTTACCCCTGACCATTGACCGTTGCCGTTGCCGTTGCCGTTACGAGCCGCGATCTGCTCGACCGTCAGCCCATCACCAACAATCGTCAACTCCGCCCTCGGATACTTCTGCTTGACCAGATCAAAGGCCCTCA
>CAZXRO010000355.1:843-2883 GCA_964642435.1 uncultured Ignavibacteriales bacterium | reverse complement strand
AGCATGTAGACGCGATAGCTGACAAGTACATCCGTCCGCAGGATGCGACAACCGAGGTGGCGCTGATGTATATTCCCTCGGAGTCTGTCTATGCACAGTTTGTGTCTGGAGCGGGTACCGGTTTTGCCTATGCGCTGGGTCGCAAGGTCATTCCGACCTCGCCGGGGCACCTGTATGGTTTCCTCTCGACATTGTCAGCGATGTACACACACCTGGGGCTGACAACGACCGGCGAGCTGCTGGCCGAGAGTCGGCGGCTGAGCGCCGGGTTGCAGGCAGTAGCCGAGGGACTGGAGAAAGCGGTTGGGCTGGCCGAACGGATCGAAGGCTCGGTGCGGACTGCAGGAAACAGTCTCAACAGGTTGCACGTGGTGCACGGTGATATTGTTCACAAGCTGGAACGACTTCGGCACGACGAAGTGGATGGAGCCGAGGGTGTTCATGAGTAGTTGCGCAAATGGATGGTCCTGGTGATGCTTTCCAAGAACAAAGGATCTGGTTTTGACAGTGTGAGGACTGGGTGGAAACGAAGCATTTTGATCTGGTCGTAATAGGTTCCGGGCCTGCCGGCGAGAAGGCCGCTATCGAGGCCTCAAAGATGCGCAAGAGCACCGCTATTGTCGAGAAGCGCTCCGTGCAGGGGGGGGTATGCATCCACACGGGCACGATTCCCTCCAAGACCCTTCGCGAGACGGTTATGTATATCGCCGGGTTACGCCAGCGGTCGGCATATGGCCTGATAGGGGGTGTGCGGTCCAATATCACGGTGAAGGAACTGATGTACCGCAAGGAACAGGTTATCCAGCAGGAGCTTGATGTCATTGCGCAGAACATGGCCCGACACCGAATCCAGGTTTTGCAGGGGACCGGGCGCTTACTTGATGCCAATACAGTCGAAGTGGTTGCCGATGACGGCCACGTGATGCAATTGAAGGCGCAGGTGATTCTCATCTCTACGGGTACTCGGCCGCATCGACCGGACAATGTGCCGTTCGATGAAAAGTACATCTACGATGGTGAGTCGATCCTCAGTATCGATAGGTTGCCGCGCACATTGACGATTATCGGTGGCGGCGTCATTGGATGCGAGTGGGCCTCGATCTTCGCCCATGTGGGAGTCAAAGTCACGATCATTGACCAGCGGCCGCAGTTGTTGTCATTTCTGGACAGAGAGATTGCCGATGCACTTGTGTACCTGATGCGCAAGTATCGCATCACGCTCATGCTTAATGACGGTGACCAGCAGGTGCGGGTCGACCCTGATGAAGACAGTGTTGTGGTCAGGACAAACTCAGGACGAGAGGTTGTATCGGAGCGGTTGCTGTATGCTGCCGGGCGAATCGGGAATACTGCGGATTTGAATCTCGACGAAGTCGGTGTCGAGACCAAGGAGCGCGGCCTGATCAAGGTCAATGAGTTGTATGAAACATCCGTGCCGGGCATATATGCGGCCGGCGATGTTATTGGATTTCCGGCGCTGGCCTCGGTGTCGATGGATCAGGGACGATTAGCCGCCATTCATGCCTTCAAGGAAGGGGATACCTCGTGTATCAACACGCTGTTGCCTCTTGGCATCTACACGATCCCGGAGGTATCGATGGTCGGGGAAACCGAGGAGGCCCTGGTCGCTTCGGGACAGGAATATGAAGTCGGCATTGCGCGCTATTTCGAGTTGGCCCGGGGACAGATTATCAACGATCACGACGGTATGCTCAAGCTCATCTTTGCTCCCCGGTCGCGCCGTTTGCTGGGGGTACATATAGTTGGTGAACGGGCGACAGAATTGATTCATATCGGCCAGGCCGTCATGGCTCATGGGGGGACGCTGGATTATTTCGTGGACACCGTCTTCAACTACCCGACACTCACTGAAGCTTACAAAGTCGCTGCGCTCGACGGTTTTGCGCGTCTGGAGCACAAATTCTAAGCTCTGGTATGAGGGAATTGTCTACAAGCGCGACTTGATTGAATCCAGGCGACGGCGCACGGTTTGAGCATCGGGATCGAGTGGGGAAGACAGTAATTTCGTTACCCTCCCCA
>CAZXRO010000355.1:0-833 GCA_964642435.1 uncultured Ignavibacteriales bacterium | reverse complement strand
AGCATCGGGATCGAGTGGTGCGATTTCCAGGAACTGTTGATAGAATCGGGCCGCCTCGGCCAGGCTGCCAGTCCTCTCAGCCACCATACCCTTGAGCGCATAGGCATGCGCGGCGCGACTGTCCTCAGTCAGCAGGCTGTCGGCAACTGCCAGGGCTTGTTCGAGCTTCCCGGTCTGGTACAGGCCGTACATGTAATCAATGCGGATAGTGGGTTCATCGGGCCAGATATCCAGGGCCTCCTGGATATGGTGCAGGGCGGAATCATGGTGTCGTTGTTGCCGCAGGGCGTTGTAGCGATTGATGTGGAATTCCTGTTGATACGGTTTGAGCATGAGGGCGGTATCGATTTCGGGCATTGCCTGATCAGGCCTGCCCAGAGACATAAGCGTTGTAGCAATCAGCGCCCGAGGTTCGGCCCAATAGGGGTACTCGGTCTTGATCTGATAGAGACTGCGCAATCCCTCGGAATGCTTCCCGGTTTCCACCAGGCGGCTGGCACCCTCCATATGCATGTAGGCCAGCGACTTCAACGGCACATCCCATTCCCAGGCATTGGCTTTGTCCAACTCACCACGCTGAAAGTAGGCATCGCGGAAGGCGAACGAGCCGGGCATGAACAGGGCATTGTGGTGCCTGAGATAGGGTACCAGGTACCGGTCAGCATTGTGGATGTCAGTATAGACGGGAAGAACACTTCCAATCAGAATCAGGCTGGACAGTCCTCCGAGTATTACGGTCGCGCGACCAGACCGAGTGCCGATGGTCATTCGCCCCAAACTGATAGCCAGGAGGATGGCGAGGGGGGTTAGGTAGGCGATGAACAGAGGCAGAT
>CAZXRO010000354.1:0-2886 GCA_964642435.1 uncultured Ignavibacteriales bacterium | reverse complement strand
GCTTCTCGGTCTTCTTCAAATACTGAAATGGAGTCATGCTTACCTCGTCACTGAGATGTTATCATCATGTGTCCGCCGAATATAGTCGACGATTATCGCGCTGTAAAGTCACCTGTGAAAACTACTCGCTCAGACACCTCGAAGACCCTATATTGCGGATATCAACACAATCCAAACCGGTCGACCCTGGGGAGGGACAATGAACCAAAGCAAACCTCTGCTGGTCCTGATTGTCATCACGATCGTCGTGCTCCTGCAAGCCTGTGGCGATGACGGACCGAACAACTCCGAAACCGGCCCACTCTTCGCCGTGCATGTTGCGGATGCGGATGGAAGTCCTCTCGATAGCGTCTATGTCGCCACCGTCAACCGCAGTCAGTATCTGCCCAGACCTTCAGCACCGAAGCTGGCCTTACCAACGACCCAAATCAGTTTTCAAATACCCGAGGCGGGCTTCTGTCAACTGGATATCTATGACTGGCCCGGCAAACTCGTGGCAACACCGATTTCACGGCAACTGCAAGCCGGAGTGCACTCGGTCGAATGGGATGCGAACACTGACATGCAGGGCAATGAGCTCATGCCCGGTTACTACCGGTACGTGCTCACATATGGCAACGATTCCCATAGCAAGTGGACAGTACTGGAAACGGTCGATCCGATGCAGTCCATCCTCGGTGTGACCGATGCCAACGGCGACTTCAGCATCGACAGCCTGAGCCTCTTCCCCGGCCTCATCCCAAACCAGCCGGAAGTGTCCCTCACCGATGAGTTCGGCACCGTGATCGATACTACCAATGAGTTCTACATGGACAGCATTGTGATCTGTATCGATGACGACACAACGGACGCCGATGGTTTCATCATGTTCCATCGTACGATGAATGCGAACGACAACAGCTTTGATTTGGTATTCGAGCGCTGAGTGACAAGGCTCCGCCGGCTACCTGTGCACGCGGAACCACTCGGCGGGATCATCGACAAATTTCAGGCATGACTTCAGCAGGCGGGCGTGCATCTTCTCCTCTGCGATCAGCCACTTATAGAACTTCTTCACACGGGGATGGGTGGCTTCGGCCAACTTCTCCTCATAGAATTCCTCGGCGCCGTTCTCGAACTTGATGGCAAACTCATATGCCTCCCGGTCCGAGCCAATCGGTTGATCGGCCTTCTCTAAACGCGCGAGTTTCTCATTGAATGAGGCCAGTTTCTCCTCGGCATTGGACACGCCGACATCGACCAACCCCGAATCATCCCCTTTCACGACGCTGGCGAAAAAGTCCCTGATCGTGGCAATATGCCGATCCTCCTCGGCAGCCAGGAACTCGAAGGTCTGACGGGCAAACTTGCTCGAAGCTTTGCGGGCGGCCTCCAGGAAGAATGCCTTGCCATCTTCCTCAAGTTTCAGGGCAATCTGATACGGTTCAAACTGGTCGTCGGTCGGGGTCTTGTTGGTCATAGTCCGGGTAACTCGCCTTTGAGGTTTCGAAAAGGAAGATAAAGCGAGACACTGCGCAGGTCAATAGTCGCGGCGTTGGAACAGGGTCACCGTCACCCACATCATCGCGATGGCGAACAGCAGCGTACTCCAGAGCGCCAGCCAGTTGATCTCAATCCCCGGGTTGCCGAACGCTATTCTCTCAAAGACAGTACCCATGTCGCTCATTTTGGGCAGTATGTAGTACAGCGTATCGAGTAGCCCCACCACCAATTGACTGTTGAGGAAATCCGAGAGCCCCTCCCGCCAGTTGTTATACCACCCCGAAAGCAGCGTCTGGACGATCCAGAGAACGAAGGTCGCCGAGATTGTCACCCCCACCGATCCGGTCATCATCCCCACGAACACGGTGAAGGTCAGCCAGACCAATAGCAGTAGCAAAGCGGACAGAAGAATCCACAGCAGCCCGGGCGCCACCAGACCATACGTAATCCATAGCGAAGCGTAGAGAATGGCCGAACACACGACAATCGCCCCGCCATAGATGATCTCAATTGCCAGCAGCTTGTTCATATACAGCGAGGTGCGCGAGACAGGCCGAGAGAGGTAGTAGTCCGCAGTTCCCCTTCGAAGCATCCTGGGAAACAGACCCGCCGTGCTCATAACCGCTACGAACACCAGCAGGGTAAGGAAGCTGCCGAACGCCTGGAGAATCGGCCCGCGAGCCATCTCGCGAAACGCCTCATCCATCTCGTGATCACCCTGAATGGTGATCTGAAAATCAATAGCCAGGCTGCCAATCACAGCCAGCACCGCCAGGGCCGTCAGGAATCCAAACAGGTAGATCATTTTCCGCCCCCGGAACTCACCCCACGTGTCTCTGATCATGGCCATCATGATGAGGTTTTCTCCTGCGGAGGCTCTGATACCGCTTCCACGAAGGACTGCTCGAGCGTCATCTTCAGAGGCTTGACCGAACGGATGCTGATCCGCTTGGATCGCATGGTATCGATCACCCAGTTGACATTCTCCGGATCATTGAGCTCGACAATCAGTCGGTTCGAGGACACCGACACGCGCTTGCCGATATCCTCAGGAATGTCAAACAGCCGGTTGCCGATCTCAGCCTCGATCTCGTACTGGCTCCGGCGACTGGTTAGTTCATCGACAGTCCCAATCTTCAACACCTTTCCACGCTGCAAAATGGCCACCCGGTCAGCCACTGATTCCACTTCGGAAAGTAGGTGACTGTTGAGCACCACCGTCTTGCCTTCATCGCGCACGCGTTGGAAGACCTTGCGAAGCTCCACTTTGCCGACCGGGTCAACGCCATCCGTGGGTTCATCGAGAAGCAACAGATCCGGGTTGGCCACCATCGCCTGAGCCAGGCCGATACGCTGCGTCATACCCTTGGAGTACTTGCGAATGTGTGTGTGGTCCCACTTGGC
>CAZXRO010000353.1:0-2890 GCA_964642435.1 uncultured Ignavibacteriales bacterium | reverse complement strand
CAACTCCCTGCGGTAAGTGCCCGGCATGCAAAGAGATAACGAGCGGCAATGCGCTCGATGTACTCGAGATCGATGCTGCCTCGAATACTGGTGTCGATGATGTCCGCACCCTCCGGGAAAACGTCCGATACCTGCCCACGCACGGCCGCAAGCGAATCTACATTATCGATGAGGTCCATCGCCTCTCCGGAGCGGCATTCGATGCCCTGCTCAAGACGCTCGAGGAACCCCCGCCTCACGTGATGTTCGTATTCGCCACTACCGAGCCGCTGAAAGTCCCGGAGACCATTCTCTCGCGCACCCAGAGGTTTGACTTCAAGCGCGTGTCGGTCGTGGACATGGTGGGGAACTTGAAACGTATCGCCGAGGCGGAAAAACTGAGTATCGATGACGCCGCACTCACTTTGCTGGCGCGCAAGGCCGATGGTTCCGTGCGCGACTCCCTCTCCCTTATGGACCAGGTCGCGGCCTACGCCACGACCGAGGTCGGCGAGAAGGAGGTTATCGAGGCGCTGGGTCTGGTCGACCGCCGTTTCCTCATGGCATTTGTCGAGGCGGTCGGCGACGATGACGACAAGCGGGCGCTCAAACTCACCAACGAGATTATCGAGGGCGGTATCGATGTCCATGATTTTGTCGCCGAATTGCTTGAGCACCTTCGCGTATTGCTGGTGCTCAGCACCGACCCCGAGGCGGGCGAATCTCTGGCCTATACCGATGAGGAGATCCAGCAGTACGCCGCCCAGGCCTCGCGCTTCTCAACCGGGGACATCCTGCGGTTAATGAAGGTCGCGACCGACCTCAAGAGGGATCTTCGATCCGGCATCGAGGAACGCCTGGCCCTGCAGGTGGCTGCCGTGAAGATGTCCCGTATGGAAGCTACGGTCAACCTGAGCGAGGTGCTCGCAAGGCTTGAGCAGGGAGAATCCCTCCCCGCCCCCGGTACGTCTGCCGGAAAAAAAAAGCCCGCTAAACAGACCGGCACCGCCGCACCGGGCAACTCGGTAACGCTGATCACTCCCAAAGACAAATCGAAACCCACCTCCGACAAATTAGATACCCAAGCCACAGTCTCCGAAGAAACTGTCCGCGAGGGCTGGCCGAAGTATCTGTCGGTGCTGGATTCGCACTCCAAGCGCTTGCATTCCCTGATGGTGATGACCCAGGTCGTGCGAATGGACTCGGGACGGCTGGTCTTGTCATTCCCGGCCGCGGGAGCGATGTATAAACAGGCAGCAGAGAAACCGCAGAGTTTAAGCTTGATAGAATCGACTCTGCGAGACCATTTTGGAGCCGGTCTGGCAGTGCGTTTCGAACTGGATCCGGCGCGAGCCCTGCCGGCAGCCGAAATCGACAAATCGCGCCAGACCAAGCAGGAACTCAAGAAAGCTATAGCGAACTCAGAGCGACTGCAGATGTTGATGGAAAAAGTCGACGGTGAGGTTATCGGCGTTCGTAAATTGAAGTAGACGCGCCATTGTGTTAGATTTGACATATGACGACCACCAGCTAAGAACAGGAGAAAACGATGGGCAAAGGTGGACTTGGAAATATGATGAAGCAGATCCAGCAAATGCAGGCTAAGATGGAAGAGATGCAGGCCAAGCTGGAGGAAGCTGAAGTCGAGGCTACTGCCGGCGGCGGTATGGTGACTGTCGTCATGAACGGCAAACACAGTATCAAGTCTGTGAAGATTGATCCGGAGGTGGTTGACCCCGAGGATGTCGAGATGCTCCAGGACCTGGTTCTCGCAGCGGTCAATCAGGCCAACGAAAAGGTTCAGGAAATGCAGAGCGAACAGATGTCCGGCCTCACCGGGGGAATGAACATTCCCGGTATGAATCTACCGTTCTAACACGAAATCCCGGGAGCACCTGACATGTTCAAATCGGCAGCATCGGTGGAACGTCTGGCTAATCGGCTCGCCCGACTGCCCGGTATCGGGCGCAAAAGCGCGGCCCGACTGGCCATGCATATCCTCAAACTGTCCGATGAGGAAGCCTTCCTGCTGGCGGATACTATCCGCGAGGTCAAAGAGAAGGTGGGCTTCTGCTCTGTGTGCTTCAACATCTCGGAATCCGATCCCTGCGATGTGTGCACTGACCCCCAGCGACGGTCAGATACGATCATTGTTGTCGAGGAAGCTGTCGATGCGGCCGCACTGGACAAGGTCGAGGACTTCAATGGTCGCTTCCATATCCTGGCCGGTCGGCTCTCACCGCTCGATGGTATCGGGCCGGACGACCTGCATATCAGGGAACTGCTGGGGCGTATCACCGATGACGTCAAGGAAATCATTATCGCCACCAATCCCAATGTCGAGGGTGAGGCGACAGCCGTTTACCTGTCCAAACTGATTCGCCCCCTTGGAGTCAAGGTAACTCGCATCGCCCGCGGACTGCCGGTGGGCTCTGACCTGGAGTACGCCGACAGCGTCACGCTTTCGCGGGCGATCGAAGGCCGACAGGACTTCTGATCCACATGGAGCAGGAAACTACCTCACATACCAGGATCGCGCTTCTTCTTCTGAGTCTGTCTTTGGCTGTTGTCGCCGCCTGGCACCTGATCGGAGCCAGCTTGTTCGAGGGCGTCTGGTCAGCGCGCCACTGGTCGTCGGTCTCTGTCTGGTACCTGATCGGATGGGCCCTGATCTCAACAGCCCTGGTGGCCGCTTGCTCACGCTTCCCCACTCATATCGAACGATTCGTCGCATCGGCGCCGGCCCTGTGGGGAGCTATTGGGATGCTCCTGCTTCTGACAATTCTCTTTGGCTATAACTCTTTCGTCTACGGTGCAGGCAATTTGCGCATCGCGCAAATAGCCCAGGCTGATCCAATTGTGCACCGGTGGTATGAGGTAGGCAGCTCGTTTCTTGTCACTGCCTTCTATA